>CAXREW010000033.1:0-5713 GCA_964229455.1 Flavobacteriaceae bacterium
GGGCCCACTTGCTTCCCAACCACGCGCCGAGTACGAAGGTCAACGCCAACACACCGGCATACTCCAATTGAATTTGCCCGGCTTTGTAGTAGCTAATCACCGCGAGGATTCCGATGGGTGGAATCATCATGGCCAGTGAGGTGCCTTGCGCCATGTGTTGGCTGAGTCCCAGTCCGAAAACCAGCGCGGGGACGATGATCATGCCACCACCAATGCCCACAAAGCCGCTGGCAATGCCAGCGACGAGTCCGATGCAGAGCAACAAAAAGAGGGTTTGGATGTCCATGGCTTAGAAATCGAGTTGAAGGCTGAGGTTGAATACACGGTCTTGCCAGCGGCCATCATCCACGCCCCAGCTCCAATCGGCGCGCAGCCAGTACCCCAGTACCTTGCCTCGGAATCCAAAGCCGGTGCCCCAAATGACCGGCTCGCGGTTGTTGTCAATGGTGACGGTGATGGGATTTTGCGTGACGGTCACCTGGTTGAAGGTGTTGGCGTTGTCGTAGGGGTGCTTGCCGTTCCAAGCGGAACCCACGTCGAAGAACCCCACGCATTGCAATGTTTGCAGCAGTTCGGTGTCCACGGGTCGAGCGCTCAGCGTGCTCCAGACTGGGATGCGCAGCTCGCTGTTGAAGAGCGCCATGTGCGAGCCGTTTCGCGCGTTGGCATTGAATCCCCGGAGCGGCGCGAGTCGGGTCTGGTAGGCGTAATTGATGCTGGGATCAATGGGCGACTCGGCGTTGGCAATGAGCGACAAGGTGTTGTCCACGCCGCCGACCATGTGCAGCAGTCGTTGCTCACCGATGGACCAATCTGCGGCCAGTCGGTTGGCCCAAATGACATTGCGCCACAGCGGCTTGTAGGTCCGGATGTCGAACCCGATCGTGCCGAAAGTCGATGCTGATGCGTTGGGATTGACGTAGTACTCCGCCCAGATGCGGTAACGCGTGCCTTCGGGAATGTTGATCATCCGCTCGCGGGTGTTGTCGAAGACGTAGGCCAACAAGGCGCCAGCCTGCCCCTCAAATTGCGTGGGCTTAGTCAAATTGAAGGCGTCGGTTGACAAGGGGGTGATGCGGTCGAGGCGGTAAACGCCTTGCAGTCGAACGCTCCGTACTTCATCGAAGGCATACTTCCACTGGCGGCGCAGCATATGAATGTGGGTCCGAACGAACGTCTGGTTGTTCTCGATACCTTGGGTGACGCCCTGCCGCTCAATCATCCAGGCTTTGTCCCACCGGCCCGTTAGATCGGAGTAGGCGAATAAATACCGGCTGTTTTCGAGGGATCCAGCCAATCGAAAGCCTGCGGTGAATCGGCGGTTTTCGAACAAGTCCGCTACCGAGATCTGAGACAAGCCGCCGAGTCCGGGCTGCACGGCAATGTTGCCGCTGTAGGCTTGGTAGAAGGTGGAGCCGAATGAGTTGTCCAGTTGGCCTGTGATGGATTCGATGGCATAGTTGAGCCGGTAGTTCCGAGGTTTGGGCAACTTGAAGGGGACCCAGTCATCGGCCGTGCCTTCGACCTCTTCCACCTCCGGTCTGGGTGCTACATCATCTATGTCTTCACTTGACCAGGGACCGAACGTGTAGTTGCGAAAATCGGCCTCCGTAGGCCGTGGGGTCCAGTCCCAGTCCAACTTGACATCAGACGCCTCTACGGCGTTTTCACTCCCCGGAGCGATGTTCTGCCAGTCCTCCTTGTTTTCGGTGATTTCCACCCAAAACGGATGTCCGGTTAACCTGTTGGAAAATCCGGCACTGCCCCGCTCAGGGATCCACTGAAAATGGGACGCAGGTTGGTCCAATGTTGCTGCCAACCGCTGTTGGGTGAACCACCTGTAATGGATGGTGGTATCGATGTAGGCCACCGCGCTATCAAGCCACGAGGTCCATCGTTCTTGCGAACCATCTTCCAGCTCAACGAGGAACGTGACGTAATCATCGGATTGGACCTGAGGGAAACGCTCATCGCGTTGCGGGGTTTCCACCCAATGCATCAGCTGAGGCACATCGTCGGTCCATTGCAGCGCAAACAAATCGTGGTTGGGATTGACGGGTTCGCCCAAAACGAATTCACGGTTGAGGTCCGCATTGGGACGATTGGAGGCGAACCACAGGGTGCCGCCGTCGCCGCTGAAAACGGGATTCAGATCGTCGTAAGGATCGCTCCACAGGGCGGTGTGGTTGTTTCCAAGGACTTGGTACTGGTAGAGGTCGGATTGCCCGTCCTTCACACCGCTCCATACCATGGATAAGCCGTCGGGCGCGTACGCCATCGACAAGATTTTGTCGATGCGGAAGACCTCTTTTTCAACGGATTCAAACGAGGTCAGATCCACCGAGTAAATCAAGTTGCTCGAGCCTTGTTCGAGGGCGTAGGTGAGCACGTTGCCATTGGGGTGCCACGCCATGGCGGGCAGCGTACGATCTTGGATGCGGTCAATTTTGTGACCGTGGCGCCCCACGCGTCGCATGTCACCGGTGGTGCGGTTGCCCACCCAGACTTCCAATTGACCGCGTTCGTCCCGGGCCCAGGCGTAACGGTTGCCGTCGGGGTGCACCGTCAGCGCTCGAAAATCAACATCGGGCCGGATGGGCAGGTCTAACATTCCGGTGTTTTGGCGTGCTTTTCTCCGATCCTTCCGCGTCGCCAAGGGAGGGAACAGATCATCGGGTCCTGCAGCGTCCATGTGATAGCGGCTCGCCTCCTCGAGTAACAGGGCAAGGTCCATTCCCGTCGCATATTGAAGGCCTTTTTCGAGGTTGCTAGACACCCGAACCATGTACAGGGCGTTGGCGATTACGGCCTCACCGAATACATCGGCGATGTATTTCCAGACCCCGTGGCCAACCCACCGCGCTTTTTCACCGGTCGATCGATGCGCATGGATTACGTCCCCGGTACGAGCGGCATCCCAAACGTGCAGGGCCGCTTCCGCGGACCACGGTTGAGCGACGTAGCTGTGCAAGCCCGCCGTGAACCACTCGGGAAAGGAGATGCCGGTGGTGGAGGAACGCAGCGCCTCTTGCCAGTTTCCGCCGTACAGAATTTGGTTGAAGAGCAGGCTCGAGAGGCTCCGCTTGATGTCTTCCTCGGTGTGTTCCCAAATGCCGTCCGCGTAGACAAACAGCTTCGACCCCACCAGGGTGGCGGTGCCGCCGATGTTCTGGGCATTGAGCTGGCCACTTCCAATGTTGGACTGACGGAATTCGGCTTGCTTGTTGTAAACCAGCACCTGCACGGTGCCTTCGATGTTGCGGTCATACAGGCCTTCAACTTCCTCGATCCACTCCTTGATTTCTGAAGTGATCCGGTTGGCGTAGGCCTTTCCGCCTTGGTAGTAATACACCTCTGCACGCGAAGTGGGGAGGTACTGCCATTCAAACGTGCGGTGTTGGACGCGGTTTTTGCCAAACTCCATGTTGGACCCGTCGTAAAACTGGCCCGAGGCAAGCGAGGCCGCACAGGCCATAAGCGCCGAGGAAATGAACCGTATGAAATAGCTTTGCCGCAGCATTCCATTCGAAGTTACACCGAGATGATAGAACTCCACACCTTCACCTTCAACCCGTTTTCGGAGCAGACCTACCTCATTGATCATGGAAACGGCGAGGCGACGGTGGTTGACCCGGGAATGAGCCACTCGACCGAGCGTGAAACGTTTGCAAATTTTTGCGCGGAGCGGTCGTTGAAGCCGGTTCAATGTGTGCTTACCCATGCTCACTTGGACCATGTCCTCGGCGCGGGTTGGGTATATGACACATGGGGATTGAAGCCGCGTTTGCACCCTCTGGACCGGCCGACGTATGAACAAGCGCCACGGTCAGCGGCGGTGTATGGCGTTCCCATGGATCCGCTGCCTCCGTTGGGTGCCGATTTGAGTGTGGATGTGCCCATTCATTGTGGGCGAGCAGAATTGGAGGTTCGCTTCACGCCGGGCCATGCGCCGGGCCACGTGGTTTTGGTGTATGCGCCGGGCCAATGGATGATCGGGGGAGACGTGTTGTTTCAAAGAAGCATCGGACGAACGGACCTTCCCGGCAGCCACGCACCGGATTTGGTGACCAGCATCGAGGAGCAGTTGTTTACGTTGCCGGATGGGTTTGAGGTGTGGCCGGGCCACGGCCCTTCCACCACGATAGGCGCAGAGAAGGCAGCGAATCCGTTTGTCAACGCCGCAGGCACTGGCATGCTGCAAGCAGAATACCGCAGCGGTCGTTAGCCCAGTTCGGGGGCGTCGAGTCGGATGTTCCGCTTTTCAGCCTCGGCATCGAGGTTGACGAGTTCGAAGGAAAAGGATGTGCCCTTGTTCAGTGCGGACTGCACTTGAATGGACTGGCCGTGGGCTTCGATGATGTGCTTCACGATGGCCAGGCCCAGTCCCGAACCACCCGCGTGCCGGGAGCGGCTTTTGTCGACGCGGTAGAAGCGCTCGTAAATGCGGTTGAGGTCCTCTTTGGAAATGCCGATGCCGTTGTCTTCAACCGTGATACGAACGGTTTCGCCTTCGGTTTCCAGGCGCAATGTGCTTTGCCCTCCTTCTTTGCCATAGTGAATCGAATTGACCAGGAGGTTGGTCAAGACTTGGCGAATCTGAACAGGACCGCAGAGGACGTGGAGGCTTTCCATTCCGGGTTCGGGCAGTTCCAAGCGGACGTCAATGCCCATTTTCAGGGCCTTGGACTCAACGCCGTCAATGGCCTCTTTACACGTATCAATGATGTTGCACGGTGCGAGGGTGAGGGCGAGGCTGTCCGACTCCAACTTGGTGATGGTGTCCAAGTCTTCAATCAACTCCGTCATGCGGCGGACGTTGTTGTCGGCTTTTTCCAAAAATCGGCGGACCAATTCTTCGTCCTTGAGATCGGATTCTATCAAGGTAAGTATGAAGCCCTGGATGTTGAAGAGGGGCGTTTTCAATTCATGGGCTAGGTTGCCAATGAATTCTTTGCGAAAGGAGTCTTTCGCCTTCAGCGACTTGATGTCGGCGATTTGGTTGTTTGCCCAGGTGAGGATGTCATCAAGGGATTGCTGTTCGAGCCGGACTTCTTCCGCGTTGGAGCCTTGGGAAATCGCTTCAGACAAGTCCTTTACGCGCCGTTGTAGGAGTTTTTCTACCGACCATTCGATGATCAGCGTGCTCGCGGTTTCGGTGAGCAGCGCAGCGAGAATGGCCACTGCCCAAAGGTGCATAGCGTCCAAGGCCCGCAGCAGCAAAAGGGTGGCCACGCCGGCCAATGCGGCGAGCAGTGGCGATGTTTTTTTCGCCAGTTCACGGGGGGTTGAATCCGGGCTCACTTGCCAAATTTATACCCGACACCTTTTACTGTGGTGAACAGGTCATCTCCGAGTTTGCTTCGGAGCTTGCGACTGTGCACATCAATGGTGCGGTCGCCTACCACGACGTCGTTGCCCCAGACTGCAGAGAGGATGGCTTCCCGGGTGAAGACCTTGCCGGGCTCCGACCAAAGCAGGTTGAGCAACTCAAATTCTTTCTTGGGCAAGGTGAGCTCTTTTCCCTGCTGCAACACGGTGAACCGATTGAGGTCAATGGCAACGCCGAACCGCTCATCCGGCAGGGTGATCTTGTTTGAAACAGATCGACGCAACAAGGCCTTGACCCGGCTCACGAGGACTTTGGGCTTGACCGGCTTGGTAATGTAATCATCGCCCCCGGCATCGAATCCGGCTACCTGGCTGTAATCTTCGC
>CAXREW010000034.1:0-2086 GCA_964229455.1 Flavobacteriaceae bacterium
GGTGCAGGCGCTTTCGCTCGCCACCACTCAGCGTTGAAATCAGTTGGTGGTGGGTGGAGCGGGGAAAGAGGAACCGTTCCAGCAGTTGCGCCGCCGTGATTTTTTGGCCCTTTTCCAAGGGCATGAATTCGGCAATCTCGTAGACTGCTTCGATGATGCGCTGGCCTTCTGGGAAGTTGGCACCGGATTGATGGTAATGGCCAAAAACGACGGTTTCACCCACCACAACTTTTCCGCGAGTGGGATCATCTCCCTGGGTGATGATGTCAAGCAGGGTGGACTTTCCCGAACCGTTGCGGCCTACAATTCCGATGCGTTCGCCGCGCTTGAAGTGGTGGGTCAGGTTTTCGAACAGCAAGTCCCCATCAAAACCGTGAGCCACCTTGTGCAATTCGATGATTTTGCCTCCGAGGCGGTGGGGGTTCAGGCGCAAGGCCATGTCGTCTTCTTCCAGCCGCTTTTTGGCCGCTTTCTTGATTTCGTAAAATCGCTCGATGCGCGATTTGGATTTGCCGGTTCGCGCCGATGGTGTGGACCGCATCCATTCGAGTTCGCGTTTGAAAATGCCCTGGGCCTTCGCGCGATTGGCCAGCGCGTTTTCCTTGCGCTCCTCTGTTTTTTCCAGGTAATAGCTGTAGTTGCCTTTGTACTTGTAGAGCGTCTGGTCGTCCAATTCCAGGATGGTGTCGCACACGTTTTCCAGGAAATAGCGATCATGCGTGATCATCAAAATGGTCATCTTTGACTGCGCGAGGTAGCGCTCGAGCCATTGGATCATGTCGAGGTCCAAGTGGTTGGTCGGCTCGTCCAAGAACAAGATATCAGGCTCTTCAATCAGAACACGCGCCAAGGCAATCCGCCGTCGCTCGCCGCCGCTCAGCGTTGCCATGGTGCGGCTGAGGTTGTGGAGGTTCAACCTTCCCAATACCTCTTTAGCACGCGCCTCGAAGTCCCATGCGTTGTGCAGGTCCATACCTTCATAGGCTGCTTGCAAAGCTTCGTCATCGTCCCCGTCAGCGGCAGCTGCATAGATGCGCATGGCCTTGACGGCCGCCATGTCGCTGGCGTAGAGGTGGTCCAAAATGGTCTGCTGGCCGTCGTAGTCCGGATCTTGAGGCAGGTAACTCCACTGGGTTCCTGTATCCATGCTGATGCGTCCATCATCCACTGGTTCAACGCCGCAGATGCCGTTGAGTAATGTGGTTTTTCCGGTGCCGTTCTTGGCAACAATGGCGCATTTTTGGCCACGGGATAGACCGAATGTCAACCCTTCGAAGAGCAGCCGCTCTCCGTAGCGCTTGGACAGGTTTTCTGCAGAAAAAACATTGATGACGGCCATGGTGCGAAAGTACGCCGAGCCCCGGGGTTTTCACGGCCATTCGCATTGTAAATTGCGCCGTGCTTTGGTCGGAAAAACCGTTTCAAGAATTGACCGGAAGCGAGGTCTTCTCGCTGATGCGATTGCGCTCTGAAGTCTTCGTGGTGGAGCAAAACTGCGTGTACCTGGACCTCGATGACAAAGACGCCCAGTCGATTCATTTATTCGCTTGCGAAGAAGGAGCGGTTCCTGGAACTGCTGCTCGCGCCGTCGTTCGGCTTGTACCCCCTGGCGTGTCCTATGAAGAGCCGAGCATCGGCCGTGTGGCGATTGACTTGGCATCGCGGGGCTCGGGGTTGGGCGAAGAGTTGATGATGCGAGCCATTCGTGCGTGTTACCGCACGTGGCCTGGATTCGGTATCCGAATTTCTGCACAACAGTACCTCATTGGATTTTATGAGCGACTTGGGTTCGTCACCGTGGGTGAGGGTTACTTAGAAGACGACATCCCGCACATCCAGATGTTCCGCCCGTGGGATGGATTGGCTGAATGGCGGACCCTCCACAAAGCTGCGGTTCAGGTGTTTGCCGATCATTTGCGCGCCCTTCCTTTGAGTGCTTTGCAGGGAACGGAGTCCCATTGGGGCGGCCTGCAGGTCTTGGAACATTTGATGCGTTCAGAGCACGGTACTTGGTCCTACTTGGCCAAGAAAGGACAGGCCAATCCTGCCGAATTGCCTGCGTGCGACGTGGAATCAGATGCTCGGG
>CAXREW010000035.1:0-10389 GCA_964229455.1 Flavobacteriaceae bacterium
ATTGGAGGATGCCGTGACGGGTCGCGAGACGGTGCTGGCGCGCTTCCCGGACGCTTCCGCATAAGTATCTGCTTCAGAATTGGACATTTTGGGTTCTATGGGGTACTTTTTCGCCTCAAAACCCAACCTAAATGAAGCATTTTACCCTAGTTCTCTTGATGGTGGGGGCTGTAGCTCTCACTGGATTTGCACAATCCCTCCAATCCGGAGGCCAATCCTTGTTGGAAGATGTGCCCCAGCTCACGCCAGCGTTGCGTGTGGCCGCACCCATGCCAACCCATGCGATTGCCGACTTCTCGGACCGTCCACAGCAGCCATTGCAAGGCCAGTCTGACACGGACATCGAGCACATCCAAAACCGCGACCTCGTCGTTCAACGCCAGGTCATCGGCTACACCCAATACGACCTTCAGTCGAACGCTGCCATCGATGACCGCATGGCCGGGGGGGCAGATGCTGTTTCCGCAGCTTGGACCATGAGCCTCGAGTTGACACCGTTCAGCGACCGTGGATCCGGCTACAACTTTTACGACGGCACGGCGTGGGGCGAGATCGCCTACGAACGTGTAGAGTCCGTCCGCATCGGATGGCCATCCATCGTGCACACGGCGAGCGGCCGTGAGGTCATCGTGAGCCACCCTGGCATCGATACACCGTTGCACATGGCGTGGCGTGATGCCGGTGACGGTGCATGGAGCGAAGCCTCTGTGCCCAGCGACATTGAAGTCGGTAAGCTCTGGCCTCGTATGGCGGCCGGCGGTGAGGACGGCAACAGCTTGCACCTCATTTGCATCACCACGCCAACGGCCAACGGTGGTTTGGTGCACAACGGCCAAGACGGCTGCATGCTGTACTACCGGTCACTCGATGGTGGTGATACTTGGGACGTGACCGATCACACGTTCGCTGACCTCGACAGCTCGAACTTCGCCAACTTCAGCGGCGATACCTACGCCATTCACGCCCGTGGCAACACCGTGGCGTTTGCTGCTTTCAATGACTTCAGTGATTCGTTTGTCATGATTTCTCAAGACAACGGCGAGACGTGGGAAAAGCAGTTGCTCGTTGACTTCCCGGTGGATTTGTACGTAGCGGACATGGGGTTGCCAGAAGGAGAGGAATTCGCTGAGGACTACAACGGAGACGGCCTCTTCCAAGAGTACTTCAATACCGACGGTGCCGGTGATGTCCATGTTGACACCTACGGCCAAGTGCACGTCTCGTACGGCAGCATGTACTACATGGACGCCGACACCATTGACGGCACAACCAGCTACTTCCCCGGCACCAACGGCTTGGCCTACTGGAACGAATCCATGGGCCCCGACAGCGCTCAGATCATTGGCTATTCGTACGACTACGACGAGAGCGGAACACTGGATTTTGACGAAATCGCTGCCTACTACGTGGGCTGTGCAGGCTTCCCATCCATCGGGTCGGACGCGGCTGCCAACCTCTATGTGACGTACTCGGCCATCATGGAGAACTTCTCCACCGGTGCACAGAACTACCGCCACCAGTTCTTGGTGCACTCCACAGACGGCGGCATGACGTGGAATGACGATGAGGCGTGTGACTTGACCCCGGACGAAGATTTTGACGGCTACGAAGCCGTATTCGGCTCCATCGCTCCTGATGTGGTCAATGGACAACTCGAAATCATCTACCAGCGCGACTTCGAGCCCGGACTGCACGTGCGTGGTGATGAGGACCCCGCGGACATCAACGACATCGTGCATTTGCGGGTTCCTGCCGATGACTTGGGCGACTGCGCGACGTTGGAGTACGAAGATTGGGTGGGCATCGTTGAGCCGATTGACCTCAATGACATCACCTTGTATCCGAACCCTGCGGATGATCAAGTTGAATTGGTCATCAACCGCCCGGGCGCGCACCAGATTGACGTTTGGAGCATGACCGGGAAGCGCGTGCACTCCATGCAGACATCTGCATTGGTGGAGCGCATTGAGACGAGCGACTGGGCGCCGGGCATCTACTTGGTGAACATCGCTCAAGGCGACCACCAAGCCGTGGTGCGCTTGGCGATCCAGTAAAGGAAAAAGCATTTGAGAGAAAGTCCCTTGCCCAGTGGGTGAGGGACTTTTTTTTTGTACCCGAATTCGGATGCTATTTTCGCGGCATGTTAGCAGAAGTCATCACGGTAGGGGACGAGTTGTTGTTGGGCCAGACGGTGGATACGAACTCCGCTTGGATGGGGGAGGTGTTCGCTGCCCAGGGCATTGCGCTGCATCGGATTACGTCGATTTCAGACAACGCAGAAGAAATTGTAGCCGCCTTGGACGAGGCGCGTGCGCGCGTGGATCTGATTCTGATGACGGGCGGTTTAGGGCCGACACGCGATGACATCACCAAACGCACCTTGGCGGATTATTTCGGAATGGAGTTGCGGATGAACGAGGACGTGCTGCAAGGCATTTCCGCCTGGTTTCACGGCCGTGGCTTGCCCATGCTTCCGGTGAACGAGGCCCAAGCGATGTTGCCGGTTGGGAGCACGATCCTGCCCAACCCGCGGGGTACGGCAATGGGCAGGTGGTTTGAGGTGGAGCGGGACGGGCGATCGCCAGTGGTGGTGAGCATGCCCGGGGTGCCCTACGAAATGAAAGGGTTGGTGGAAGAGGAGGTGCTCCCGCGTGTGTTGTCGAAGTGGGAGCTTCCGACCCGGTATCACCGAACGGTGCTCACGCAGGGCATCGGGGAGAGCTACTTGAGCAAAATTGTGCACGATTGGGAAGAGGGTTTGGCGGAACAGGATGTGAGCATCGCTTACCTGCCTGCACCGGGTCAGGTGCGGGTGCGGCTCTCGACGGTTTCAACCGATGAAGGAGCGGCCCGTCAAAGTGTGGATGCCGCGATGGAGGCGTTTTTGAGCCTGGCTTGGGAACACGTAGTGGCAGACGGAGACACCTCGGTGGCGGAGGCTTTGGTTGCATTATTGACGAAACGAGGTGAAACGCTGTCGACCGCGGAGTCGTGTACCGGTGGTGCCATGGCGGCAGCCGTGACGTCGGTTGCCGGTTCGAGTGCTGTTTTTGAGGGCGCTGTGGTGGCGTATGCCAATGCTGTCAAGGTCCATGCCCTCGGCGTGGATGCATCGGACATCGAACGGGACGGCGCCGTCAGCGAATCGGTGGTGACGGCCATGGCTCGAGGCGCTCGGGAACGCATGGGAACGACGTACGCACTGGCCACATCGGGAATCGCCGGTCCAGGCGGTGGCACGCCCGACAAACCAGTGGGCACCATCTGGATCGCATTGGCCACGCCGGAAGGGACCGAGGCGCGGTGCTTGAAACTCGGCGGCCACCGCGGTCGCAACGTCCAGCGCACGGTGTTGGAGTGCCTCGCTTGGTTGCTTCGCACAGCCCGCGCCTGAAACGCGCATTAAGTTGGGCTGTTGTGTTGGAATCAAGGAGTTTCTTTCGTTTCTTTGCCGTCCGAAAAAAGCTAAGCTATGAGCCGCGTATGTCAACTCACTGGTAAGAAAGTCATGGTAGGAAACAACGTTTCGCACTCGAAGCGTCGTACCAAGCGCACATTCTACCCCAACTTGCAGAAGAAGCGTTTCTACAACGCAGAAGACGGATCGTACGTTACGTTGCGTGTTTCAACGTCTGCTATGCGCACCATCAACAAAATCGGCTTGAAGGCTGCCATTGCGCAGGCGAAGGAAAAAGGAACTTGGGTCGAAGCCTGATTGCATCAGCTTCACCAACGAAAAAACCCCGCCATCCGGCGGGGTTTTTTGTTTGTACTGTTTAGCGAACGCTAGTTGTCGCCCAAAATCAATGGCAGCCCGTCTTTGGCAGAGCCAATGACGACCACTTTGGTGTTCTGGCTGTTGGCGAGTGCGGATGTCGCCTCGATGCCTTTCCACTTCAGCAATTCCTGGCTGATGCCGCGTGAAACGATTTCTTGATAATCGCGGATGCCCTCGGCTTCGATGCGCATGCGCTCGGCTTCTTTGGCGGCCTTGTCCAGGCGGAATTCGTATTCCAAGGATTCTTGTTCTTGCTGGAGCTTGCGTTCGATGGCTTCTTCTAGCTTACGCGGAAGGCGAATGTTTCGGATCAATACGTCGTTGAGCTGCAGGTAGTTTTCGTTGAGCTTTTCGCGCATGCGCTCGTCGATTTCCGATTGGATTTCGTCACGGCGTGTGGTGTTGAATTCTTCCGGCAAGTACTTGGCGATGACCTCGCGCGACACCGAACGCATGGCCGGAACGACCACCTTCTCCTCGTAGTTCTTACCCCGCTCGATTTCAAGCAGTCCTAGGTTTTTCAAGTCCGGTTGGTAGAACACGGTCATGTCCATTTCGATTTTCAGGAGGTTGGAGCTGAGCACTTCGAGTTTTTCTTGGCGCTCCTTTTGCCGGATCTCGTATTCGTAGACCTTGTTCCAAGGGGCTTTGAAGTGGAAACCGGAATTCATCGGCTCTTCTTCAGGATCGATGCCGTCTCCGAAGGTGTGGAAGAGCAATCCGGCGTGGCCGGAAGGGATGGTGACGGTGAGGGAACCCCACAAGATGAGGATGGGACCAAAGGCCAAGGCCAAGATGAGCAGGCGTCGGGTCAGTTGAGGATTGGGTTGTTGTGCCATGCGCCGAAATTAAGCAAGCCCGGTGGAGTCCTCTACCCAAAGGGCGTTAATATCCGAGGTTGCGACGGCGAACAATCCACTCCACCGTGAGCAGCGCCAAGGCCAAAGCCAACCAGATCCTCCAATCGATGGCATCCCGCAACTGCGTCTGTTCGTGGCGTATGGTGGCCGGAATGCCTGCCGTTTCGATGGCGGTTCCCGCTGCATCGGGTGCAATCTCCTTCCAATAGCCGATGAAAGCGCCCCCGGTGATGTCCGATACCTGGGCAATAACATCAAGGTCTGCTGCGGCATGCGTGCGTTCGATTTGCGAATCCTCGACGATGACCATGCCCGAGTCATCGAATGCGGTACCATCCAACGTGGTCATGGCTTCCCATCGGTACGTTCCGGGAGGCATGCGCCCAAAGTCCGCCTCGAATCCGCGCGTTGCAGGCAGCATGGTGCGGGTGAAAACCTGCCCCGCCTCATCGGTGAGTTTCAGCTCGAGGGTGGCGTCGCGCATGGGCGTCCATGCTGCATCAAAGGCTTGCCCTGAAAATTGCACGCGCTGGTCGGCGCCGATTCGCCGTTCGGTTTGTACCACCAGTCGTTTCCGCGCGTCTTCTGCGGCCAAAAATTGAACCTGGCGCTGAATGAAGGTGTCAAATTGCGCATGGCTTTGGTTCAAGGCGAAGTTGCGCATGCGCCACCGCCACAGTCCTTCTCCAATGCTCAGGATTTGCTTGAAGCCACTGGCCGTGCCCCGCATCCCCCAACATGCATCGTTCGTTTCGACGTCGCCGAACTGGCGGTAGGCGAGGGTGGACCAGGCTGGGGACCACGTCACTTGTTCAAACGGTCCGAAAAAGGGTGGCCATTCCCGCAGGGTTTCGGCCAATCCGTCAGGCCATTCTAAGGCGGAGAAGGCGGGGTTCAAGCGGGCTTGGTGGGTCTGGGTCAAATCGCCGGAGGCGGTCATTTGCACGCCCAAGTCGTTGTCGCTTTGCAGCGCCTCCCACGTGGGTTCATCGGCAGCCAACCACCACACGGGAAGGTCATTCATGGCCAGGAGCTTGGTCCATTCCATGCCGCCCCAGCGCTTGCCGAACAGGTTGTGGGCAATGACCACATCGGCTTCATTCAGCGCATCGGTCAGTGCGTTTGGATTGCGCAGTGATGCCACATCGAACGCGAGAATTTCGTAGGATTCCAACGCTTCGAGTGCCATGCGGATGGCGCCGAGGTCGGGGTGGGCCGCTGCGCCGATGCACGCGATGACGCGCCGGCTTTCGAGTACATCGATGTAGAGGGTACGTTGGTTGTTGCTGGTGTCGTATTCGCCTGCTATCGGGGCCACCCGCAGGGTGTATTTCTGCAAGCCCGTCGCCTCCGCCGTGAGCATGAATTCGAGCTTGGTGCGTTCCGTAGTACCGGTGGTTTGCCACGTTTCGCTGGCTATAACGCTGCCGTTGTGAATGACCTCCAGTTTGCCGGATTGTCCGTCCATGCCTTGGGACTCGACGAAGGCTTGCACCGGAAAGGCATTGCCGAGGTAAGCAACGGCGTTGTGGTTGACGGTATTGATCCAGCGATCGCGCACGGTAGCGGTGTCACCGAGCCCGACAGTCCATACAGGCAAGTTGGGCCATTGCACGCCGTAAACAGGTGAGGAACCGCGGTTGATGAGTCCGTCGGAGGCTAGGACGATACCCGCCACGTTGCGATTTTCAATGCGCGGGGCGAGCGTGCGGATGGCCGCATTCAAGTTGGTCTGGGCGCCATCCCACCGGAAGGCCGAGTCGGCTTCCACGACAGGCCGCAGTTCGCCGGCAAATCCATAGCGCTCCACCTCCAATCCCCGGCCGTTGAGGTCTTGGATCAAATCAGCGGTCCACCCATTGAGGGTGTCGGCCTCAGCGGCGTCGTTGCGCGCCAAAATGGATGCGCTCTCGTCGACGAGGACGATGGCAACGGGTTTTTCCTCATCATACGCCACCGACTGAATCAGTGGTTCAAGCAGAAGAAATCCGATGATGCCCAAGGCGCAAAACCGCATCAAGCCCATGGCCCAGCGTCCCCAAGTGGGAAGGCCTTGGCCTGTGGAGCGTCGCTTGATGGCGGAATTCCATCCGTAGAGGCCGAGCGCGATGGCTCCGGCCATGCCGATGGCGGCTGCCCATTGCCAAGCTTCGGCTTCAATGATCCAATCCCTTGGAATGTCAATGAGGAAGGGCATGGACCGGCAAAGGCTTAAGCCGTGATCATCCCACCGTCAATGCAAATGGTTTGGCCCGTGATGTACGAGCTCATGTCACTTGCGAGGAAGGTGCACAGTTGAGCGACGTCTTCGGGCTGGCCGCCGCGCTTCAATGGAATGGCGTCGCGCCAGCCTTGCACGGTGGCTTCGTCCAATGCCGCAGTCATCTCTGTTTCGATGAAACCAGGAGCGATGGCGTTACAGCGGATGTTGCGCGATCCCAATTCGAGGGCAACGGATTTGGTGAAGCCCAAGATGCCCGCTTTGGATGCCGCATAATTGGCCTGGCCTGCGTTGCCTTGAACACCGACCACCGAACTGACGTTGATGATGCTTCCTGCCCTTGCCTTGAGCATGGTGCGCATAACGGCTTTGGTCAAAGCGAAACACGATTTGAGGTTGACGCTGATGACGCGGTCCCACTGCTCTTCGTTCATGCGCATGAGCAGGGTGTCGTCGGTGATGCCGGCGTTGTTGACGACGATATCAACGGTGCCGAAGGCTTCTACGACTTCTTTCACCAAAGCCTCGGCTTGGTCCATTTCGGCCGCGTCGGATTTGAAACCGCGAACGGTTCCGCCGTTGGACGTGAGTTCAGCTTCCAGCGCGCGTGCTTTCTCTTCCGATGAACGGTAAGTGAAAGCCACCGTAGCACCTTGGCTGACGAATTCTTGTGCAATGGCCTTTCCAATGCCACGGGATGCGCCCGTGATGATCGCCACTTTTCCTTCTAGTAACATGGGGTATGATTAGGGGGTCGGTGCGTCGAGCAGGTCCGCTGCCTCAGCGATGAGTTCAGCGATGTCCTTGACGACGACGTTGGATTCTTGTTCTGCGTTTTTGACTCCGTCGGTCATCATGGTGTTGCAAAACGGACAGCCGGTTGCGATGACTTCAGGTTGGGTCTCAAGGGCTTGGTCGGTGCGTGCGTGGTTCACCTCGCGGTCGCCTGACTCGGCTTCCTTGAACATCTGGGCTCCGCCCGCACCGCAGCACATGGCGTTCTGTTTGCAGCGGCGCATTTCGAGCAATTCGGCGTCCAGTTTGGCAATGACCTCACGCGGCGCCAGGTATTCTCCGTTGGAACGCCCGAGGTAACACGGATCGTGGAAGGTGATGCGCCTGCCCTTGAAGGGCGCATCGCCACTCATGCGCAATTTGCCGGTTTCGATCAATTCACGAATGAACTGGGTGTGGTGAAGCACCTCGTACGTGCCGCCCAATTCCGGGTACTCATTCTTGAGGGCATTGAAGCAGTGGGGACAACCGGTGATGATGCGCTTGATGCCGTATCCGTTCAGTGTGGCGATGGTTTGGGCCGCCTGCATCTGGTAGAGAAACTCATTGCCGGCGCGCTTGGCCGGATCTCCGGTGCAGGATTCCTCCTGACCGAGCACGGCAAACGACGTTTCGGAGGCGTGCAGGATGCGCGCGATGGCCTTGGTGATGCGTTTGGCACGGTCATCAAAGCTGCCCGCACAACCCACCCAGAAGAGTACATCGGGGGTTTGACCTGAGGCCGTCATTTCGGCCATCGTGGGGATGTGGAATGAACTCATGGTTAAACTTCTTGGGTCCAATCGCCGCGACTTCCCGCTGGGAATGCCCACGGAGCGCCATTGTTTTCGATGTTGTTGAACATGGATGTGATGGACTCGGGCGATTTGCTGTCCTCCATGATGAGGCTGCGCCGCATGTCCAAAATGATGCCCATCGGACTGATGTTGATGGGGCAAGCTTCTACGCAGGCTTGGCAACTCGTGCACGCCCAGAGTTCATCTTCGGTGATCCAATCGCCCAACAGGGTTTTTCCATCGGGTTCCCATTTGCCGCCATTGGCCTCCCGCTGTTGGCCGATTTCTTCGATGCGGTCACGGGTGGACATCATGATTTTGCGAGGGCTGAGCAACTTGCCGGTGTGATTGGCCGGGCATTCGGAGGTGCAGCGCCCGCATTCCGTGCACGTGTAGGCTTCGAGCAACTGCTTCCAGGTCAGATCCGGAGCGTCCTTCACCCCAAAAGGTGCAGGCGGTTCGTCGGACGGAGGAGCCGCAGCAAACGGGTCGGCGTTGGGGTCCATCATCAGGTCCACCTCTTTTTTGACCGCAGCCATGTTGTCCATCTGACCAGAAGGGTTCAAATTGGAGTAGTACGTATTGGGAAAAGCGAGGATGATGTGAAAATGCTTGGAATAGGGGACGTACACAAGGAACGCCAAAACCCCAGCGATGTGGAACCACCACATGCCGCGTTCCACCGCCACGACGCCGGCATCCGACAACCCACTGTACAAGGGCATCAGCCAAGAACTCACCGGAAACGACCCCGCCGTAACGTAGTGCTCAAGGCCACGCGATTGGGCGATGGCATCTGCCGCGTTCATACTCAGGAAGGCGAACATGAGCAATACCTCGACGACCAAAATGATGTTGGCATCGAGCGACGGCCAGCCCTTCAGATCGTTCGAGGCGAGGCGGGCAATGGCCATGCCGTTGCGGCGAACGAAAAACACGACGCACGCGAGAATGACACCCGCAGCCAGCCACTCAAAGGAGGCGATCAGGAAATTGTACAGCGGACCCAGGAAAGCAAACACCCGGTGCGTGCCGAACAGGCCGTCAATCAAGATTTCGAGGATCTCGATATTGATGATGACAAAACCCGCGTAGATGAGGATGTGCATCACACCCGCTACGGGGCGCGTGGTCATTTTGCCTTGACCAAGCGCCACCCGTGCCATGGTGGCCCAGCGTTCCGCTGTGCGGTCGGAACCGTCCCATTCGCGGCCGGATTTGATGTTGCGTCGGATGACGCCAATGCGGCGAGCGAAGAAGAAGATGCCCGTGGACAAGAGCAGGAGGAAGAGCAATTGACTGATCATGGTGCCGGGATTTATTGTTCTTCAGCGGATCGCTTTTCGATTTCTTCGTCGATGATCTTGCGGAGCTTGCGGAGTTCCTTCTCGGAGAGGGCCTTTTCTTGCTTCTTGCCAAATACGGAGACCCGCACGTAGCGCCAAGGGTTCAAGTACAGGTCGTTGATGAGGTATTGCAACTCTTGGTTGGTGGCGACCAGGCCATTGTGCAAGGAGTCGCTGTTCACCAATTGCCCCAAAGAGCCTTCGCCTGCGTTGATCTTGCGGGTGATTTCGTCGACCTGCGTGAGCGCTGAGTTGGCGCGTTGGATGGTCTCTGCGAAATTCGAAGCCGCGAGCGAGTCCGAGATGTCGGAGAAATTCTCCATCACGTTGGCGAGGTCGTCGTTGTGGTTCTTGAGGTTGTCGGTAATCTCATCGACGTTGGAGAAGATGCTCTTAAGCGTGGACCGGTTTTCGGCGACCAAGGCGTCCAATTTCAACGATGTCTGCTCGAGGCTTTAGACGGTCCGCTGAATGCTTTCGAAGGCGGTCGGTAGGCCCAAGGTGGCATCCGCCTCAAATACGGCTTTGAGGTTTTCAAGGATGTCATCCACTCCGTCGATGAGCTGGTCGGTTTTGTTCTTCAGCGGAATCAACTCGATGCGCACTGCATCCG
>CAXREW010000036.1:0-3251 GCA_964229455.1 Flavobacteriaceae bacterium
CTCTTCTGCGAAGAAGCGCAGGTACAATTCCAGTTGCTGAGGGGTTTTGTATCCGGCAATGGGTGTAATGACGGTCGCATTTTCATCGAAGTATACCAAGGTTGGGTAGGCGTTGACGCCCCGTGCACGGGAGAGTTGGTGGGTGCTGTTTCGTCCGCGGGCGTTCGGATTCCAACCGGGGTTCTCGAAGGTGCGGTCTTGGTATGTGACCGGTCCTGGAGATTCGGCATCGAATTTTACAGCGTAGTAGTTGGCATTGATGTACGAGATGACGTCAGCATTGGTGAACGTGTTGCGCATCATCATTTTGCAGGGACCGCACCATTGCGTGTACACGTCCATCATGATCTTGCGCGGTTCGTCTTGCTGCGCCGCAACGGCCTCCTCGAGGGACATCCAATTGATGGATGTCTGTTGCGCCATGGCTGTCCAAGGCATGGCTACCAGTGCAAAAATCACGAGAAGAGCAGGGGAAAAGCGTCGGGCAGTCATCGGTGCGTTCAATTTCCTGCAATATCGCAAAAGAAAAGCGCCCGGAGGCGCTTTTCGAAAAGGTTGTGAAGTCACGGTGTCCGTGACACGTCTTATGTGGTTTATCGCACCCCGTGCATGAGTTTGTTGAGGGGCTTGTTGCACAGCGCGATGAGTACGGCAAAAGCCACCAGAACGAGACCAATGGTGGAGAATACATCGGTGTACTGAGCCAAGCCTTCTGCAGGGGTCATGGCTTCTCCGCCGCCGCCGTGGCCACCGGTCAAAGACGCGATGATGCCGCCGAGGTAATTCGCCATCGCAAAGCTCAAGAACCATGCACCCATCGCCGTTCCGGCCATGCTTTTCGGAGAAAGTTTCGTCACCATGGAAAGACCAATGGGCGAGAGGAAGAGTTCTCCCGTGGTATGAAGCATGTACAAGAACACGAGGGTCAAAAGTGGCACCATGGCCTGCTCGTCTGCAAATTGCAAACCAACCAAGGTGACCAAGAAGCCGGCTCCCAACTGCAGTATGCCCAACGCGAATTTCATCGGATGCTGGGGTTCTTGCCAATTTGGTCCAGTTTGACCCACATCACGGAGAAGATGGAGCCGAAGATGATAATGAAGGCTGGAGTGAAGAACTGGGTCATCGACGCGGGCATCGTCCACCCCAAGATTTCTCGGCTGACGTTGCGGTCAGCAAAGAGCGTCAGCGAAGTACCAGCCTGCTCGAAGCACGCCCAGAACACCGTGTTGATGATCATGAAGATGATGAGGGCAATCATCCGGTCGCGCCACATGGCGCCTTCTTTGATCCCCGCTTGCACCAAAGAGAATGCGATGTAGACAAACAAGCCCGTCAGCAAGTACGTCATCCACTCATTCTGGCTGATGAGGAAGTAACACAGGGGAATCAACGCCAGGGATCCACGGGAAATGGCTTGGTACATTTTCAGAGGGCCAACGGGCTTCATGCCGTCCTCGGTGATGTCCAACCCGGCGGCTGCACTGTAGTTATCACGGCCAACCCAGAAGATGGCCAGTCCGGCCAACATACCAATACCTGCAAGACCGAAGCCGTATTCGAATCCATACGTTTCACCGACGAATGCTACGATGGTGGTTGCCATAAGAGCACCGATGTTGATGCCGATGTAGAAGATCGTAAAGCCTGAATCCCGTCGCGGGTCACCATCTTCGTAGAGCTTACCCACAATGGTGGAAATGTTGGCTTTGAAGTATCCGTTGCCAACAATCAAGGCACCCATGCCCAACAACATGAAAGCTTCGTTGCCTCCGAATACTTCCGTAGCTCCGAGGATGAGGAATTCACCGATGGCAATCAGAACGGCACCCAAGATGATGGCGTACCGGTACCCGAGGTATTTGTCCGCCATGCGGCCACCGAGTACTGGAGCAGCGTAGATGAGTGCGGTATAGGCGCCGTAGATGAGGCTAGCCTCAGAGTCCCCCTTAAGCAGGGATTTGACCAAGAACAAGGTCAAGAGTACGCGCATTCCGTAATAACAGAAGCGTTCCCACATTTCGGAGAAGAAGAGGGTATATAGCCCTTTGGGATGGCCCGAAGGCACGGTGGTTGAATCAGTCATAGGGTTAGAATTTTCAGGTGAATCTAATGCATTAGAGGTTTTCGCGCACAAAGTCGAGCATCATGTTGAACAAATGAAGCCGTGTATTGCCTCCGTAGATGCCGTGGTTGCGGTTAGGGTAAGCGAAAAAGTCGAAGTCCTTGCCTTCCGCCACGAGGGCGTCGACCATTTCCATGGAGTTCTGGAAATGCACGTTGTCGTCTGCTGATCCGTGCACCAAAAGCAAGGCGCCTTCGAGTTTGTCGGCGTGGTTGACGGGGCTGTTGTCGTCGTAACCACTGGCGTTTTCGGCAGGTGTCTGCATGAATCGCTCCGTGTAGATGGTGTCGTAGTACCGCCAATTCGTCACCGGCGCAACCGAAATGCCGGCGGAGTAGACGTCAGCTCCCTTGGTCATGCAGAGCAAGGTCATAAACCCACCGTACGACCACCCTTGGATGCCGATGCGCTCCGCATCGATGTAGGATTGGGCCCCGAGGTATTCTCCGAAGTCGATGAAATCCTCCGTTTCGAGTTTGCCCAACTCCTTGTAAGTGCTGTGTTCAAACACACGACCGCGTTTGGGAGTTCCACGCGGATCGACGCTGGCAACAAGGTAACCTTGTTGGGCAAGGAGCTGGTGCCAGTAGTAGTTGGCGCCACCCCAACTGTCGGATACTGTATTCACACCAGGCCCTCCGTAAATCGCGACATACACCGGGTAAGATTGGTTCGGGTCAAAACCGGGCGGCTTGATCATCCACGCATTGAGGTCGACGCCTGCATCGTTGGTGAAGGTGAAAAATTCTTTCGGTTGGAGGTTGTACTTCGCGAGCGTTGTGTTCAAGTCGGCGTTGTCCTTCAACGCACGAACGGTGCGACCACTGCGGTCTTTCAATGTGTATACCGGTGGGGTGTTGGCCGTGTGGTACGTGTGGATGTAATAATCAAATGAGTTGGAATACGCAGCTCGGTGGGTTCCTGCCTCATCATGCAGAATGGACATATTGCCCTTCAAGTCAACCCGTGCGAGGTGGGTTTGCGTGGCGCTTTTTTGGGAGCACGTGAAGTACACCTGCTTGCGCTTGGCATCGTAGCCTTGAACGGAAAGCACGTCCCAATCGCCAGAAGTCAATTGCACCGGCTCGAGGTCGCGGTTCAAGAAGAATTGGTAGAGGTGGTTGTA
>CAXREW010000037.1:0-2341 GCA_964229455.1 Flavobacteriaceae bacterium
GAGCTTATCCCCGGTTGCGGACACCTCACCCCCCTTGAAGCCCCGGAGCGGCTGAATGATTTGATGCTCGAATGGCTGGAAAAGGCCTGACCGTTGGCCTCATTCCAGAAATCTTCAAATTCTCCCTTCTGAAATGAATACATCCGATTTTGAAAAAAACCGAATCAGAATACCCCATCGAAGCGCATTACCACTGAACCGCAGCAACATGCCCAGTGGCTATGAAATTTCGCTGAAACATTACACTCAGAACCGTTCGGTTCGAATCCCTGAGTACCTTGGTCCCCGACAGTCCCTCAAAGGTTTCGATCCGGCATACCGGAACATCATCGATTACATTGTCAGAATCACTTACAGGATCTGGGAAACGGATGACCGGGAGGTGGATTACATCGGTCAATGCTACGCACCTGATTCGATTGTTTTTGTACGCGCGCGGCATGCGCTCCGTTGAAGTCCAGGAATTGCTCAAGTTGGGCCTTCTGACAAGCGAGGTTGTGTTGGATGCGCTCAACGTCGAGGAGCTGCCGCTCGGCGGTCTTGCCGCTGGGGTCGCCCACCATGCCCGTCGCTCCGCCAACCAGTGCAATCGGATTGTGGCCGCACCGCTGCCAATGCACCAACATCATCACGGGGACGAGGTTGCCGATGTGCAGGGAATCAGCCGTGGGGTCAAAACCAACGTACCCTGTCGCATTGCCTTTGGCAAGGAGCTCTTCCAACCCGGGCGTCATGTCGTGCAACATGCCGCGCCACTTCAATTCACTGATAAAATCCATCGGGGGCAAAGATAACTTGTGGAAGGGTTACAGCACTTCGACCAGCGCTTCGAGTGCAATGGATCGTGATCCTTTCAACAGGATGCGGTGACCGGTCAACGCAGTCGCTTGGCAATGGGCGGCGGCTTCTTCTGTACTCTTGAAGGCCAGCACGTTGGCATGTGTTTTTGCGGCTTCCTTGAAACCGGGCCCTACAGCCCAGGTGTGCAGGTCCAACTCGAGGGCAAACGCCAAGATTTCCTCATGTGCAGCTGCTGTGTGCTCACCCAACTCGGCCATGTCCCCTAAGATGCAAAGCGGCGTCCCCGCTTCGGGCGTTTCATCGACCATGCGCTTGAAGGAGGTGAGCGCGGCGCGCATGCTCGAGGGATTGGCGTTGTACGCGTCCAGCAAAATCCGGTTGCGCGGGGTCGAGGTCCATTGCGACCGGTTGTTGTCAGGTTGGTACGTGGCTACGGCCTCGGAACACGCGGATTCGGGGACTCCATAGTGCAGTCCAATGGCGATGGCCGTCATGATGTTCTCGCGGTTGTGCTCACCTTGAACGTGTACCTTCAGCGGTCCGTGTGCGGCACCCGAAGGTCCTACCCATGTGAGGGCATCTTCAGCATGAACTTCTCGGACAAATGGGGCAGCTGATGGTGTCCCGTATTCATGACGATTCAAGCCTTCTGAGAGTTTCATGAGTTTGGGGTGGTTGCCGTTGGCGAATACCGGACACTCGGGCTTCTCATTGCGTATGAAATCAAACAATTCCCCTTTGCCTTTCATGACCCCGTCTTCTCCACCAAACCCTTCCAAATGCGCCCGGCCAATGTTGGTAATCACGGCCGCATTGGGCTCGGCGATTTGGGCGAGCAGTGCAATTTCTTGCTGTGCATTGGCCCCCATTTCAATGATGGCGATGTCGGGTTCCGTTCGCGCGGCCAGCAGGGTGAGCGGGACGCCGATGTGGTTGTTGAAATTTCCTACGGTGGCATGAACGCGGGAGTGAGCGGCCTCTAACACGCACTTCATCAATTCCTTGGTCGTGGTCTTGCCATTGCTTCCAGTCAAGCCGATGACAGGGCAGGACCACCGCCGGCGATGCCAACGGGCCAGGGACTGTAGTGCTTCCAATACGTTGGATACGAGAATAAAACGCACATCATCGATTGGTATGTGTTCGCTTTCGTCCACGACAGCGGCGATACAGCCTGCATCGATGGCCTGTTGCGCGTAGGCGTTGCCGTTGAATTTCTCACCTTTCAGAGCAAAAAACAGTTGGCCAGCTCCGGCTGCGCGTGTGTCCGTAGTAACACCAGTAGACGCATCAAAGTGCGCCTGAATGGCCTCGAATTGGGGGTCGGAGTCGGATAGAAACATGGCGCGAGGTTGCGGGTCAATTTCATAAAACAAAAAAGCCCTGCAGCGTGCAGGGCTCTTTGTAATTCAAAATGGGATGTTCATGACCCGTTAGCGCGGGCTGTTCAGCGATTGTGAACCCATGCGGTCCATGGCGCATCGAAATCCGATGGCCGCAGAAGCTTTGTCTTCGTCCAAGAAACGACGTGTTCCTGGGC
>CAXREW010000038.1:0-3518 GCA_964229455.1 Flavobacteriaceae bacterium
TGGCGGACAGCTCGAGCGGCTGTGGGGCCCGCAGCGGTTTTTGAATTACTACATCATCTGCGGCTTGGGCGGATTCTTCTTGCACGAGCTGTTCGTGGGAATCGAACTGAACAACCTATACGGGACCTTCTTTCCTGCATTTGATCAGCCTTCGGGCGTTTCGAATCAGTTGTGGATGATGCAATTGGATGCGGAATTTGGTCGGGTAGTGGGTGCATCCGGTGCGGTCTTCGGCATCTTGTTGGCCTTCGGAATGTTGTTCCCCAACACGCGGCTGATGCTGCTGTTTCCGCCCATACCCATCAAGGCCAAGTACTTTGTTATTGGCTACGGGATTTTGGAATTGAGCCTTGCGCTGGACAATGCGTCCGGCGATAACGTGGCCCACTTCGCTCACCTGGGCGGCATGCTGTTTGGTTACATGCTGCTCAAGCGGTGGCAAAAAGAACGCGGCACCTTTTACTGATAGTAGCAAGGGATGTGGGATGACTTGAAACGCCAATGGGAAGCTGGGAGCATGTTGACCCGGTTGATCTTCGCCAACGTGGGCGTGTTCACGGTGATCATGACGCTCCGGTTGCTCACCACGTTTGGTGCTCTGGACAGCGGATGGGTCAATGGCGTATTCGGATTGGCCACTTCGTGGAAGGCCGACGTGTTGATGTACCGACCGTGGTCCATCATCACGCACATGTTCGTGCACGTGGACATTTGGCACATGGTCATCAACATGGCCTGGCTGTACTGGATGGGCCGCATGTTCATGGTCCAATTCGGCGCGCGTCGTCTGCTCAGCACCTACATGGTGGGCGGACTTGCAGGATTCGTTTTGTATGCGGTGGCTTCCAACTTGGCCCCGGCGTTCCAGCAAAGCACGTTTGCGTACGGCGCGAGTGCGGCGACCATGGCCATCATGGCCGCGACAGCCACCGCCAATCCCAACACGAACATTCGCTTGTTTTTGCTCGGTGCGGTGCCGCTGAAGTACCTCGCCATCGGCTGGGTGCTGCTGGATTATTTCGCCTTGGGCAATGGGGCCAATGCCGGCGGCAACCTCGCGCACCTGGGCGGCGCGGCCTTTGGCTACCTCATGATCAAGCAATCCCAAGTCGGTCGGGACTGGGTGAGGTGGTTTGAGCGCCTGATCGATGCCTTCATGGGCCTCATTCAAGGCGGAAGTATCCCCACGCCCCGAAAGAAAACGCGCTTCCGAAAAGTCAAAGACAGCCGCTCCACGCTCGTCAAAAGCGATGAGGATTTCAACCGCGAGAAGCGCGAGCGCTCTGAGCGCATGGACGCCATCCTCGATAAAGTATCCAAGCACGGGTACGAGAACCTGACAGCTGACGAAAAAGACTTCCTCTTCCGGCAATCCAACCGATGACGGCGAAGCGTTCCACCTTTCGACCGGTGTGGTCGCTTTTGTTCTTGTTCCCAGGTGGAATGGGGGTGATCTTGGCTGAACTGGCGGTGCGGGTGCCACCGGTGGACGTGCCGGTGCTGGCACTGTTCGGGATGGCCTATCCGTTGGCCTCGGGCGCACTCATCATCGGCGCATTCGGGGCGCTGTGGTCCCGTCGCTGGAAAGCGGGCTTGGCCGGCGCCCTCCTCCTCGCTTTGAGCTGGCCGCATGCAACGGCGACCTGGGGCAGTTTTGGTGGCCCGAGCGACGCCGAGGCGCAGGAACTGAAGGTTGTAACGTGGAACGTGCGTCAATTCAATCGGTACGCATGGATTGAGCGACCCGGCGTTCGAGACTCGATTTTAAGCTACCTCGCGGCCCAGGAAGCCGACGTCATCTGCCTGCAGGAGTGCTTCTTGGAAGATCGCCGTCAGCCGTGGATGTCAGCCGACCGGTTGCAGCAAGCCACGGGGCTGACTCACTGGGAAGAGGAATTCAAGTTGGGTCGAGGGCAGGACAAACTGTTCGGATTGGCGGTGCTTTCGCGGCACCCGATTCTGGCCAAATCAGCCATCCGGTTTGACAACGACAAAAGCAACAGCGGCATGTACGTCGACCTCCTCGTCGGGGGGGATACGGTGCGCGTGTACAACATGCACCTGAGCAGCATTGGTTTTGAAAAAGCGGATTACGAAGATGCGCGAAATGTGCAGGACGAGGCCGCGCGTTCAAGGCTGTACAGCCGATTGGCCGCCGCGTGGCAAAAGCGAACTGACCAAGCCGAGCAGATTGCGGCATCTGTCGCACAAAGCCCGCACCCTGTGATTGCGGTGGGAGACTTCAACGACACGCCGGTGTCCTACGCGGCGCACCGGTTCAGTGCCCATCTGCGCGATGCCTATCGTTCGGCGGCAGCATTCCAAGGCCCGTTGCTGGGCGCGTCGTACATCGGTGATTTGCCCTTTTTGCGCATCGATCAGGTGTGGTCCAGTCCGGAGTTGGATGTGGTGGACTACCAAACGGGAAGCGTCGAACTTTCCGACCACCGCCCCGTCCAAGTGGCATTCCAATGGGGTGAGTGATCAGGCGAGGCGCTTTTTGTCGGCGTCACGTTTCCGCAGGGCTTCGACGCCAGCGATGTGCATGGCGATGAGCAGGAAGCCGTACACCAAGTCATCGGCGGGCATGGTGAAGATGCGCCAGCCCGTATTGTGCCCTGGGTGGTACCAGACGATCTGGTCGGTGATGGACGCGGCGTCGTTGTGGAGGAAGGGTTTTTCCCAGAACGAAAGGCCGGTCAGGATGCCATTTGAAATCACAAACGGCACCAATAAAACGAAGAAGGCCAACCACAAATCCGCCATGAACGGCTTGGCGTTGCGCTGGGCCCACACCAGCCAAATCAGCGTGAACAGCGACGTCAAGGCGATGTAATTGCGCGGGTAAAACATCACCACCAAGGCCGCACAAATCAAGATGGCGGAAATGGTCAAGGTGGTTTCGGCGTGTTTGAGGGGGTTGCGTTTCACGTAGTGCTGAAGCGAGAAATATGTGAATACGCTGCAGTACGGAATGCACACAAAGAAAAGCAGCTCCTCAAAGGGCAGGCCCAAGATGGAGGGGCCGAGCAAGTAGTCGGGGTTGAACGCCCAAATTCCCATTTTGGTAAAGAGGACGTCCCACACAATGAAGAAGGCAGCAACGGAGAGGTTGACGCGGAAGAAGTTCTTCCACTGCTTGTAAAACTGAACGTTTTTGTCAAAGCTCAACAGGAGCGGCAAGGCCAAGCAGCCCAAGTTTACCGCGAGGTACAATCCGTTGAATTCGTACCACATTATCCCAGGCTTGATTGGCGTTTGGCGTGCATGGCTTTACGGGCATCAACGAAGTATTTCCATGGCACCCAAAGCATGCCAAAGCACTCGCCGTCTTCTTTGCTGAGGTGTTTGTGGTGCACCTTGTGGGCCTTGCGAATGGCCATCAAGTAGACGTTTTCTGTGCGCGTGAAAATCTTGAACCGCTGGTGAATGAAGATGTCATGGACCAGGAAATACGCCAAGCCATAGGCCGCGATACCGGTCCCAATCCAGACGCGGAAGTCGCCACCGGCCATGGA
>CAXREW010000039.1:0-3019 GCA_964229455.1 Flavobacteriaceae bacterium
CTTCCACTTTGACAGAACTTCTTGCATGTCCTCGGGCAGCGGCGTATCGAATTCCAACCATTCCCCCGTCTCCGGGTGGGTGAATCCAAGGCTGCGAGCATGCAATGCTTGACGGGGCAGGCGTTCAAAGCAATTGTTCAAGAACGCCTGGTACTTCCCACCGCGCACACCCTTTACAGCCCGGTTACCACCATAGGATGCATCCCCGAATAACGGGTGCCCGGTATGTTCCATGTGCACGCGTATTTGGTGGGTGCGGCCGGTCTCGAGTTTGCATTCCGTCAACGTCACCGGGCCCAACCGCTCCAGCACACTGTAGTGTGTTACGGCATGCTTGCCTTCCTCGCCGTCCGGGAACACTGCTTGAATCTTGCGGTTGCGGCGGTTGCGGCCAATGTGCCCTTCGATGGTACTGTCGGTCTCCAAGTCACCCCACACCAGCGCTGTGTAGCGACGCTCCACCGTGCGCTCAAAAAACTGCATGCTCAGCGCCGTCATCGCCTCCTCTGTCTTGCCCAAGACCATTACGCCCGTGGTGTCCTTATCGAGCCGATGCACCAATCCCGGTCGCGGGATGGCCGCTTCGTCGGTCGCAAAATCCGGTGAGGAGGTATCGGGCGGCAACTCCAGCTTTTGCTGCAGCAAGTGATGGGCAACGCCGTGAACCAAGGTTCCCGTGTAATTGCCATTGCCCGGGTGCACCACCAGTCCAGCGGGTTTATTGAGGACCAATACGTGCTCGTCTTCGAACAAAATGTCGAGTTCCATGGCTTCGGGAAAGAGTTCGAAGGTGCGCACCGGGTTGGGGAACTCAATGGTCACCACGTCGCCGGATTTGACCTTGAAATTCGGCTTCACAGACTCGCCGTTGACCCGGACATAGCCGGCCTTAGCTGAGGCCTGAAGCCGCGACCGCGACATTTTGGAAATCAAGTTGGTCACGAATTTGTCGACACGCAGCGGTTGCTGTCCGGCGTCGGCCACCAATCGGTGGTGCTCAAACAGCTCTTCCGCGCCGTCGTTTTCTTCGTGAATTTCCGTTGCCATCAGTCGATCATAAACCGCGCAAATTGCCCCTCTGCCGTCGTCAAGATGTACGTTCCAGAAGCCAGGCTCGAGACGTCGAGGCTGTAGACGCCAGCTCCCATCCACTGACCAGCATCCACTTGCCGGCCGTACACATCAAATAAATACCAAGTGCTCGCAGCATTCACTTCTACCTGCACCACACCTTGTGATACAGGATTGGGGAACACATGCAAGCTGCGCGGCGCGGAAGCGTCCGAAACGCCTACCCAGCTGTCCTCCAAATCAGCTCGCATCACCGGACGAATCATGACCGTGCCTTCTATGTCAGAATTCAACCAGGCCCCACCTAGCCCCAATTGGTAATGCAGCTGGCCGGCATTGGCGTTGGTGTTCTTGTCCAATCCAAAATTGAGCATGGCTTCACTGCCTTGCACAAGGCCCACGTGGATGTTGCCATCAACGGGGATGGGATCGTCGTATGCGTAATACGCAAACACGTCGTACCCATCGGTAAAGTACTCCGGCGTGTGAAATTGGTAATTCTCCCCGAGCTCGGCACCGGGCATGCCTGAACTGTCGGCCCACGCCCGCAGCAAAAACGTTTCGGCGTCCGCGTTGTTGTAATACGGCGTGAAGTGAATGGCCAACCCCAACAAGGTGTCCGGCACTTCCAGCGCATACCGCATGGCCAATTTTCCGCCGGCAGCGGTCAAGGCGTAGGCCTTTTCGGCAGTCCCGTCGTCGTAGGCAAAATCGATGTCAAACACCTGTCGGAAGGTAATGCTGTCGTTGTCTGGCACTCCCACTTTTTCCGTGTGAAGCAGGCCAATGGAGCTCTGCCATACGGCCACGTCAAAGACCGCCGTGGTATCGCTGACCGATGTGTCGAAAACGAAGTCTTCGCCCTGGGGATTGTTGCCCAGATAAATTGGCGTGGTAAACGGCGCTTCCGGCAAGACATTGGTATTCTGGAAGGGACTCGGGTAGGTTGCAGCCGCTCCATTGAAAGCAATGGAAAAACCACTTTCGATGTTGTCCGCTTGGGTCGTGCTGAGGTTGCGCTGTTCCATCACCAAGCTGTCCCGCATGTAAAACGCCGGGTTGGCCGTGAAGTGATTCCACGGCATGCGCGTGTATTCGCGCAGGAACGTGTTGACAGGCTCCACGATGGCCACCTCACTTTGCACTTCAAAGGTCAGCGGATCGATTTGGTCGTCGAGCAAGATGTAGTCCAAATGCCACAAGTCTACATTCCCAGCCAAGGCTCCCCAGTTGCGGAATCGGAATTGGAATGCGTTGTCCAACCATTGGAATTGATCCACGGCCACGAACACCCGATCAAAGGTCTCTGTCGTCGCACTGTCCGTAGACCACACCTCCGTCCAAATCACCTCACCAGTCACGTCGTCCTCGGATTTGAATTCCAGCACCAGTTCGTCCTCGCCCGGATCGGGTGCATTGCCTCGTCCGCCCCCTTGCACGTAGAACATGAGGTAGATGTTCGACTCCGGGAAGTACCCGTTCAGCGCGATGGGCATGGACGTCAAGGTATCCGCCCAGTCGGGGGTATTCACCTCGACGAAATTGTACGGATATCCCGTTCGGTCCAGTCCGTCCAAGGTGGCGCATCCGATGGTCGGTGCATTCAGTGCGTATGTGGACGTGATGCGGGCGGAACCCGACTCCCACCGCTGGTAGGCCTCGTAGCCTTCGAATCCCGGACCGGGCATGGAAGGGGTCGAAAAGTCATCAAAAAACGGAAGCGACAACGCAGCACCTCGTGCGCCTGAGTGGTGGCGGCGAGCTTCCTGGGTCTCGTTCGCCATTGGAACGGCCAATAAATCACGCTCGGCTTCATGACTTGATGCCGGTGTCTGAGCCGCCACGGGCTGCAGCGCACAAGCTGCGGCAAAACCCAAAAGCAACAGTTGCTGCTGCCAAAAGCGAACGGTCATCGCACGGTTCTCATTCCAATCTTGCATGCCTTAAT
>CAXREW010000040.1:0-7501 GCA_964229455.1 Flavobacteriaceae bacterium
TGGCATTCAGCAAGCGAAGTTGCAAGTTCTCGCTGCGGAGCAGTCCCTTGCCAATCAAGAGCAAGAAGTCCTGCGCATTTTTGCCGATACCCGCCAGCGCTGGCAGACGGCAGCAGACTCCTATGCCCTTGCCGTACAGTTGAAAGACAACGCCACCGCAAGCGCTGCGATTGCCGAACAACGCTTCAAAAGCGGCGCCATGAATTCGCTCGATTTCCGGGAAGTGGAGTTGCAGCGGCTGCGGGCGGAACAGTCGGCGCTGCAGGCACTTCAGGCATGGCTCGCTGCGGATGTGGAGTTGGACCGCCTAGCCGGCACATGGGTGAAATCACTGGAGTAAGCCCGGATGAAAAAGAAGACCCTCCTCATCGCATATTACTGGCCGCCGGGTGGAGGCATCGCCGTGCGGCGGTGGATGGGCTTGGCGAACGCATTATCCCGGAAAGGGGTCCAAGTGCACGTTTTGACCATTGACCCGGCAAGTGCTGCGTACCAACACGTGGATGCGTCCTTGGCTGGTGAAATTGAGGACGGCATCATCGTGCACCGCGTGAAGGCCTTCAATCCATTCGCTGTGATCAAGAAAGTGGCGCCTTCAGCCATTCCCGGACCTGCATTTTCGGAAAATAAATCAAGCGGGCTCCTGGGTCGCCTGTTGACGGTGTTACGCAGCCACCTGTTCATTCCGGACCCGCGCAAGACCTGGGTGCGTAAAGCCATCCAAAAGGGGTGCGCGTTGGTGGATGAATACGGCCTTCAAACGGTCATCACCACAAGCCCTCCGCAAAGCGTTCAATTGATTGGTCAAGGCATCAAACGGGCTCGTCCCAACATCCAATGGATGGCGGACTTTCGGGACCCGTGGACGGACATCTTTTATTATGAGCGCTTAGGGCATAGTGCTTTATCCCGTCGCATTGATGCCGCTATGGAGCGCAGGGTACTGCAACAGGCCGATCAGGTCCTGGCAGTGAGTTGGGGATTCCGTGATTTGCTTGCTTCCAAAGTCGAATCGGAGCACCAAGGCAAGTTTCATGTGTTGACCAATGGGATGGACTTCGACCCCATTGACCATGCAAACGATTCACGCAATCAAGACGGCCCCTTTCGCATCGTTCACACGGGCACCATTGCGCCAAGCTACGCGCCAGAGTTGGTTTTGGATGCCATCGCTGCACTGAATGCTCGGGGCGAGCACCGTCCATTTGACTTTGATTATTACGGAGGTATTTCGGCTGAATACCAGAAGGAACTTGAAGAGCAGTACGATTTTATCCGTTTCCACGGATTTGTTGCCCAGAACCAAATAGGTGCCATTCAACGCGCCGCTGATGTGCTGTTCCTGCTGGGCCCAGACGTCGAAAAAAGCAAAGGGCACATCCCGGGCAAGCTGTTCGAATACATTGGGGCTTTGCGGCCCATTGCTTTCTTGGGGAATCCCAGTGACGATGTAGCGCGCATCCTCAGTGAAACCCAATCTGGAGTGTGTTTACCCCGAGGGGATGCCCGCGCGATTCGCGAGGCTTTGATCCACTTACAAGGCGCCGCTTCTAATGCGGAAAATGTGATTACGAACCTCCAACCGTACATCCGGTCCAACCAGGCTCAGCGCTTGCTCGACCTCTTGGGTTAACTCCTCAATCTTCCTGCGGCGTAAACACGCTGTGTCCACCATCGCGCAGGTACTTCGTGCGTTCGAACAGTGCGAGGTCGGAGGCGACCATCTCGGCGCACAGTTCCTCGAGAGTGTGCTTGGGTTCCCAACCGAGCACGCGTTTGGCCTTGGAGGCATCGCCTACCAACAAATCAACCTCGGCGGGACGGAAGTACCGCGGGTCCACTTGCACCAACGTTTGGCCGGTGCGTACACAAATGCCGACTTCGTCAACCCCTGAGCCCTTCCATTCGAGCGTGCGGCCGACTTCGGTAAACGCCATGTTGACGAAATCCCGAATTGGCACGGTACGGCCGGTGGCCAGCACGTAGTCGTCGGGGGTGTCTTGCTGCAGCATGCGCCACATGCCTTCCACGTAGTCTTTGGCGTGGCCCCAGTCGCGCTTGGCGTCGAGGTTACCGAGGTAGAGGCAGTCGTTTAGCCCGAGTTCAATCTGGGCCACGGCCCGGGTGATTTTGCGGGTGACAAAGGTCTCGCCGCGCAGGGGGCTTTCGTGGTTGAAGAGGATGCCGTTGGAGGCGTGCAAACCGTAGGATTCTCGGTAGTTTTTGACGATCCAAAAGCCGTAGAGCTTGGCTACCCCGTACGGGCTGCGGGGGTAGAAGGGGGTGGTTTCACTTTGCGGTGTCTCCTGCACCAACCCGTACAACTCCGAGGTGGAAGCTTGGTAGAAGCGGCATTGCTTTTCGATGCCGAGGATGCGCATCGCTTCGAGGATCCGAAGCGTCCCAATGCCATCGGCATTGGCGGTGTACTCGGGCGTATCGAAACTCACCTTCACATGGCTCATGGCCGCGAGGTTGTAAATCTCATCCGGCTGCACTTCTTGGATGATGCGAATGAGGTTGGTGCTGTCGGTCAGGTCACCGTAATGCAACTTCAACCTTACATCTTTGTCATGCGGGTCTTGGTATAGGTGGTCGATGCGGTCGGTGTTCAGCAACGAAGCGCGGCGTTTGACGCCGTGGACCTCGTAACCTTTTTCCAACAACAACTCCGTCAGGTATGCGCCATCTTGCCCCGTAATGCCTGTCACCAATGCCTTTTTCATGATTGCGTTGTTGTTTTTATAAAGGTACTAATTCGAACGATGCCATCAAGCGAGGTCGATTTCTTGGTTTTCGACCAACTTCTTATACGCACCTCCGCTGGCGATTAGTGTGTCATGGGTGCCCATTTCGAGGATGGTGCCTTCGGAAAGCACGGCGATCCGGTCGGCATTTTTGATGGTGCTCAGGCGGTGAGCGATAATTAAGCTGCTGCGGTCTTTCATCAGGGCATCCAACGCGAGCTGTACTTCCTTCTCGCTGTTGGCGTCCAAGGCGCTGGTCGCTTCATCCAAGATCAAGATGTCGGGATCCCGTAAGATGGCCCGTGCGATGGCGATGCGCTGGCGCTGGCCGCCGGAGAGTTGCACGCCGCGTTCTCCGACAACGGTGGCGAAACCGTCGGGAAAGGATTCGATGAATTCGAGGGCGTTGGCCTGTTCCGCGGCAGCGCGGATGGCGGCGTCGGAGGCGTCGGTTTTTCCGTAGGCGATGTTGCTGCGGATGTCCCCGCCAAACAGGATGACCTCTTGCGGCACGAAGGCAATGCGCTTTCGGAATCCGGTGAGGTCGTATTGACCAAGCGGTTGGCCGTCGACTTTGATGACGCCGGCCGTGGGATCGTGAAACCGCTGGAGCAGGGAGGCGATGGTGGATTTGCCCGCACCTGAGGGGCCGACGAGGGCCACACGCTTGCCCGGTTCAATGCGCAAATTCACCCCGGTCAGCACATTCACATCGGCACGGTTGGCATAGTGAAAGTGCACATCCTCAAAGCTGACGTCGCCGCGCAGTTGAAGCGTCGGGTAGGGTTGGTCCTGCTGCGTGACCACTTCCTCACGGGATTCTTCCATCAATTCCATAAGGCTTTCGATGGCGCCCAATCCGCGCTGCAACGCGGAAAACTGGGCCGCTATTCCGCCAATGGATCCAGCCACCAGGCCGGTCATGAGAAGGAAGGTGAAGAAGTGTTCGCTGGCCAGGCCACCTTCCATCATCAATTCGGCTCCCTTGAAAATAACGAGGGTGATGGCCCCGAAAATGAACAGGATGATGAACGAGGCGAACGCACCACGCCAGATGGCCCCGCGCATGGCAAGGGAACGGATGTCTTTGATGCTGTTGAGGTAGCGCACCACTTCCCACGCTTCGTTGGCGAAACTCTTGACGCTGATGATGCCCGTGAGCGTTTCTTGAACGATGGTATTCGATTCAGCGACTTGGTCTTGCGTGCGTTTGGAAAGCTTGCGGATGAAGCGCCCGAATAAAATGGCTGCAATGATCATGACCGGGAGGGTCGCGAGCATCAACAGCGTGAGGGTCACCGAGAAGTAGAGCAAGGCCAAAATGCCCCCGACGATGATGATGATTTGCCGCAGCAATTCGGCGAGGGTGGTAGTGAACACGTCTTGGATGGCGGTGATGTCCGCAGAGACTCGGCTGTTCAAGTCGCCCACGCGCCGCGTATCAAAGAATTTCATCGGCATGCTCACGATGGCTTCGAACGCATCATTCCGCATGGCCAGCATCATGTCCTCGGTCATTTTGGCAAAGAGCAGCACCCGGCCAAAGCTCAACGTGGCCTGAACGGCCAGCACGATTAAGATGAGCCAACCCACCTCGGTCAAACTGTGCATGTCGATGTTCAGCATGGCCATGGGCGATTCGACGCCCGCCTCTTCGCCGGTAGAGGTCCCAACGCCTCCGAGCTGTCCCCAGAGTCGCGTGACCAGCAGCGTCAGCACGCCGCTCAAACTGATGATCAAGACCCCAAGGGCGTACCCCCAGGCGTGTGGACGGAGGTAATGCCCCATTTTGCGTACCGCCCCCCAGTTCTTCCAATTGAACTTCCGCGCTTCTTCTCCAGTCCGTTCCATTGGGGCTAAATTACGCGCGAATCACCGGTCAAGAAGCTGAAAATTGCATCTTTCCCGCCGGAAGGTTTGGACACACGAAATCTGTGTGTATCTTTGCCCTCCCGAATTTGGGAGGAGGGTCTGTTGCCTTCCTACAATGTGATAAGCCATGAAAAGGACATTTCAACCTTCAGTACGCAAGCGACGAAACAAGCACGGTTTCCGCAAGCGCATGTCTTCTGCCAACGGACGCAACGTCTTGAGCTCACGCCGAGCGAAAGGCCGCAAGAAGTTGAGCGTAAGTTCGGAGCGACGCCACAAGGGCATCGAGCGATAAGCAATGCATTTCACTCCGCTGAGCGGAGACCCCATAGAAAAGGAGCCTCAGAGCTCCTTTTTTTGTGCCCTGCTTATTGGTTGACGGGGCCAAGTGCCAGCCAGACCGGGGCATGACCATCAGCCATCCGCAACTGAGCCAAACGGTAACGCCCCGCTTGGCCTCGCACGCACCCCGTGATCACCGCTGCCTCAGCCGTTTCCATCCCGGACCATTCTACTTTCAAATCCGCTCGGAAATCCAGCGCTGGGCCGAAGGCTTTGAACATGCATTCCTTCACGGCCCAAGCGGCAGCCAATACGGCAGGTGATGCGCCCAACGCTGCCCGTTCCGTTTCGCTGAGGAACCGCGGGGCGATTCGCTGCAACTGGTCCCGCTCGGCTTCCACGTCGATGCCCATGGCGCTGTCGCTGCAGGCCACTGCTGCCCAGCATCCGTCCGATGTGCTGTGGTGGGCGATGCTCACGTGAATTTCAGGCCGACCAACGGCTTTCGGCTTGCCGTCTGCATTGTGCGCAATGCGCAAATCGGGCTGGCCAATCGCGTGAAAGGCCTGGTCAACGCACCAATGTTCCAGCTGCCGAGCGGGGGGCAAGGCAGCGACATCTCGATGGGGAAATCGATCCTGTGCAGCGGCCCATTCCGCCATTCCCGATTTGTCACATTCGCCGAATCCCGCCGATGCCAGCGGTGCCAAACTTTTGAAAATCACTGTGAAATCGGCCATTGACGTGCATTCAGGGGGTGCAAGGGTAATTTTGTTTGTAGTAATTTTGCACTCGAATACAACGACGCATGAGTACAGTAATGACGACAGAATACTTGCCCTACAAAGTAAAGGACATCAGCCTTGCTGAATGGGGCCGGAAGGAAATCCGTTTGGCGGAGGCCGAAATGCCGGGTTTGATGGCGCTGCGCGCCAAATACGGTGAGGAAAAGCCGCTGAAGGGTGCCCGCATCGCCGGATGCCTCCACATGACCATTCAAACGGCCGTGTTGATTGAGACGCTCGTGGAGCTGGGTGCAGACGTGACCTGGTCCTCATGCAACATCTTCTCAACGCAAGACCACGCCGCAGCAGCCATTGCCGCAGCGGGCATTCCGGTCTACGCGTGGAAGGGCATGAACGAAGACGAATTTGACTGGTGCATCCGTCAGACGCTGTTCTTTGGTGAGGAGCGTCAGCCGTTGAACTTGATTTTGGACGACGGTGGTGACTTGACCAACATGGTATTGGACGAGTTCCCACAGCTTGCTGATGGCATCAAAGGCTTGTCTGAGGAAACCACCACGGGCGTGCTCCGTTTGTATGACCGCATGAAGGCCGGCACGCTGCCGATGCCTGCGATCAACGTCAACGACTCCGTGACCAAGTCAAAGTTTGACAACAAATACGGTTGCCGCGAGTCCGCAGTGGATGCGATTCGCCGGGCCACCGACGTGATGATGGCCGGTAAAGTGGCCGTTGTTGCAGGATACGGCGACGTCGGTAAGGGCACCGCAGAATCCCTGCGCAACGCCGGTTGCCGTGTAATCGTGACCGAAATCGATCCCATCTGTGCATTGCAAGCGGCCATGGACGGCTACGAAGTGAAGCGCATGGCTGATGCGGTTGCTGAGTCCGACATCATCTGCACGGCGACGGGCAACAAAGACATCATCCGCGGCGAGCACTTCGAAGCGATGAAGGATAAAGCGATTGTGTGCAACATTGGGCACTTCGACAACGAAATCGACGTCGCTTGGTTGAACGCCAACCACGGCGACACCAAAGACACCATCAAGCCACAGGTTGACTTGTACAACGTCAACGGCAACGACATCATCTTGTTGGCCGAGGGCCGCTTGGTGAACTTGGGCTGCGCGACCGGCCACCCAAGTTTCGTCATGTCGAACTCCTTCACCAACCAGACCATTGCTCAGTTGGAGTTGTGGAAGAATGCGGCGGCGTACAAGAACGAGGTGATCACCTTGCCCAAGCACTTGGACGAAGAGGTGGCACGCTTGCACTTGGACAAGATTAACGTGGAGCTGGAAACGCTGACGCAAGAACAAGCCGATTACATCGGCGTTCCCGTCAACGGTCCGTTCAAATCCGATCTCTACCGCTACTGATCCCACGATGGATTGGATACAGAAATTGCGCGAATTCGTCCGGTCACAGCCGGACGTTTTCCGTTTTCTGTTCCTGGGTTTTGGCGGGTACATCGTGTGGCACCTGGCCTACGAGACCTACCTGAAACCCGCCACGTTGCTGGACGAGTACATCACCCAGAACCTCATTGTGGTAACCGAAACGGTAGTCGAGGTCCTCGGATATGAGCCGCTGGCGTTCTTTCAGGAAAACGACGGTGAATTCCGGTACCGCGTGGGGATCCGCGGCGCCCAAGGGGTTTTGGTCGGGCCTTCGTGCGATGGGGTGGTGTTGTTCGCGCTCTTTGCCATTTTCATCCTTTCTTTCCCCGGGCGGTGGTTGCGAAAAGCGTGGTACATCCCGGTGGGCATTGCTTCCATTCATGCGGCGAACATTTTGCGCATCATCAGCCTGTTGATGATTCAATTGTACTTTGGCGAAGAAGCGCTCAAG
>CAXREW010000041.1:0-6962 GCA_964229455.1 Flavobacteriaceae bacterium
GACGAAGTCACTGGTTGCCAGGACGCCAGCGCTTGCAACTACGATGCGAATGCCACGGACGCTGGCTACTGCGATTACGCTGATACGGGTTATGACTGCGCCGGAAACTGCGTGAACGATGCGGACGGCGACGGGGTTTGTGATGAGTTCGACGTAGCGGGCTGCACCGACGAAAATGCACTGAACTACCAACCACTGGCTACGGACAGCAGTGACAGTTGCTTGTATCCTGAAGATTTCGAACCGGATTGCCTTTTTGATTTTTCCGGGGACGGCTTCATTGGTACGGCAGATTTGTTGTTGTTCCTGACCAACATTGGAACTTCATGTGAATGATCCTCTAGCGCTTATGAAGAGCCCCTTGGTTTTGTGGAAAAATCAAGGGGCTTTTTCTATGCCTGCAATTGTGCCGAATACTAATTTCGTTGGCCATGGCGGGAAAAGAGCAGGTATCGTACACAGAGGATAACATTCGTTCACTCGACTGGAAGGAACACATCCGGATGCGTCCGGGGATGTACATCGGAAAGTTGGGGGATGGACAGGCAGCAGACGATGGCATTTATGTGCTGCTCAAGGAGATCATCGACAACTGTATCGATGAGCACGCGATGGGGCATGGTAAAAGTGTTCGCATCACCATCCGTGACGGTGAGGTCAAGGTCCGCGATTTTGGCCGTGGCATTCCGTTGGGCAAAGTGGTGGACGTGGTGTCCAAGATCAACACAGGTGGTAAGTACGACTCCCGTGCCTTCAAGAAGTCAGTGGGGTTGAACGGGGTGGGCGCCAAAGCCGTTAACGCCTTGTCGACGCAGTTCACCGTGGAGAGTTACCGGGAGGGTGAAATCAAACGGGCACAATTCGAACGCGGTGACCTCGTGAGCGACGAGAAGCGCGGCAAAACCGAAGAGCGCAACGGTACCATGATTGCCTTCCGGCCCGATCGGGACGTATTCAAGGCGTACAGCTACCGCATGGAACACGTGGAGCGGTTGCTGTGGAACTACGCCTACCTGAACACCACGCTCGCGTTGTACTTGAACGGCGACAAGTTCAAGTCGGAAAACGGCCTGAAAGACCTGCTGACCAACGATTTGGACAAAGATCCCCGTTATCCCATTGTTCACTTTGTCAATGAAGATATTGAAGTGGCCATCACGCACACGGATGCGTACGGGGAGGACTACCAGAGTTTTGTCAACGGCCAGTACACGCCCCAAGGGGGCACCCACCAATCTGCATTCCGGGAGGCCTATGTTCGCGTTGTCCGGGATTTTTTCGGGAAAGACTACGATGCAGCGGACATCCGCGGAGGTATCTCGGCGGCGATTTCGGTCAAAGTGGAAGAGCCGGTTTTTGAGTCGCAGACCAAGACCAAGCTCGGCTCGGCTGAAATGGGACCGGGACAACCCACCTTGAAAAGCTTCGTTTACGATTTCCTAAAGCGGGAATTGGACAACTTCCTTCACCGGAATCCCGAGTCTGCTCAGTTGCTCCAAGCCCGCATCCTACAAAGTGAGCGCGAGCGCAAAGACTTGGCGGGCATCAAGAAGTTGGCGCGTGAGCGGGCCAAGAAGTCGAGCGTGCACAACAAAAAGCTTCGAGACTGTCGCATCCACTTGGGTGACAAAAAGGACCGCAACGAAGAGACCACCCTGTTCATCACAGAGGGTGATTCGGCTTCGGGCTCAATCACCAAGGCGCGCGATGTGTTGACGCAAGCGGTGTTCAGTTTGAAAGGGAAGCCTCTCAATTCATTCGGATTGACCAAAAAGGTGGTCTACGAGAACGAGGAGTTCAATTTGCTCCAGGCAGCTTTGAATATCGAAGACGGCCTGGAGAACCTCCGCTACAACAACGTTGTCATCGCCACGGATGCCGATGTCGACGGCATGCACATTCGATTGCTGTTGATCACGTTCTTCTTGCAGTTTTTCCCCGATCTGGTTAAGCGCGGACACTTGTACGTGCTGCAAACACCATTGTTCCGGGTGAGAAACAAGAAAGAGACGCGGTACTGCTACAGCGAAACGGAGAAGCAAGAGGCATTGCAGGCATTGGGCGCCAAGGCAGAAATCACCCGCTTCAAGGGCTTGGGTGAGATCAGTCCGGACGAATTCCGGCACTTCATTGGGGATGATATTCGCCTCGATCCAGTGGTCATCGGTAAGGAGAGCCGCATTACCGAAATGATGACCTTTTTTATGGGCAAGAACACGCCCGATCGTCAAAGTTTTATCATCGAAAACCTCCGGGTTGAAAAAGATTTGGTTGAAGAATGAGCGAGGAAGAATTGCCACCGGTAGACCCTGAGAACGAGGAAGGCAACGCCCCGGAAGGTGAAGGCGCTGGAGAGGCGCTTGAACGGGTCATTCAGGTCGCCGGGATGTACAACAACTACTTCCTGGATTACGCTTCGTATGTGATCCTCGAACGGGCCGTGCCTCACCAAGACGACGGCCTGAAGCCGGTACAGCGCCGCATCCTCCACAGTCTGGACGAAATGGACGATGGGCGGTTCCACAAGGTCGCCAATGTCATCGGCAACACCATGAAGTACCACCCGCACGGGGATGCCTCCATCGGCGATGCCATGGTGCAAATCGGACAGAAGGATCTGTTGCTGGACTGTCAAGGAAACTGGGGCAACATCTTCACCGGAGACCGTGCGGCCGCCTCGCGTTACATCGAGGTTCGGCTCAGCAAACTCGGCAAAGAGATCCTCTTCAATCCCAAGACGACTACGTGGTTGCAGAGCTACGACGGCCGGAACAAGGAGCCAGAGACGTTGCCCGTTAAGTTCCCGTTGCTCCTCGCCTCTGGGGTGGAAGGGATTGCCGTGGGTTTGGCGTGCAAAACGCTCCCGCACAACTTCGTCGAGCTCATCGACGCGAGTGTCGCTACTCTGCAGGGCAAAGGCTTCACGTTGTACCCGGATTTCCCGACCGGCGGAACGGCCGACGTGGAGAATTACAATGACGGATTACGCGGTGGCAAGGTCCGCGTGCGTGGCCGCATCGAAAAGACCGATAACAAAACGTTGGTCATCCGCGAGTTGCCATTTGGCGTCACCACGAGTTCGCTCATTGAGAGCATCCTGAAGGCCAACGACAAGGGCAAAATCAAAATCAAGCGGGTGGAGGACAATACGGCGAGTGAAGTCGAAATTGTCATCCACCTCGCCAATAACGTCAGCCCCGACAAGATGATCGGTGCGCTGTTCGCCTTTACCGATTGCGAGGTGTCCATCTCACCCAACTCCACTGTCATTCTGAATGACAAACCGCAATTCCTCGGGGTCAAGGAGTTACTTAAGATTTCGACCGAGCGAACGAAAGGACTGCTCAAGTTGGAGTTGGAGATTGAATTGGGTGAGCTGCAAGAGAAGTGGCACTTCGCGTCCTTGGAAAAAATCTTCATTGAGAACCGCATTTACCGGGACATTGAAGAGTGCGAGACGTGGGAGGATATCCTAGCCACCATCCACAAAGGACTCAAACCGCACATCAAGCACCTGCTGCGCGCAGTCACGGATGAGGACGTTACGCGGTTGACGGAAATTCGCATCAAGCGCATCTCAAAGTTTGACAGCTTCAAAGCTGACCGCCTGATTGAGGGGTTGGAAGGAGATATCGATCAAGTCAAGCACCACTTAGAACACCTCACGGATTATGCCATCGAGTGGTTCCGAATGCTCAAAAAGAAGTACGGTGCAGGCCGCGAGCGCAAAACGGAATTGCGATCTTTTGAATCCATTTCGCGTTCGGCAGTCGCAGTAGCGAATGTCAAGCTTTACGCCCAAAAGGAAGAAGGATTTGTCGGCTATGGATTGAAGCGGGGCGAGGGTGAATTGGTCGGAGAGTGCAGCGACATCGATGACATCATCGTCATCCGGAAGGACGGCGTCATGCAGGTAAGCAAGGTGAGCCAGAAAGCCTTCTTCGGGAAGGACATCATTCACGTCGCCGTCTGGAAACGCGGGGATGAGCGCACCGTGTACAATTGCATTTACCTCGACGGAGGGACCGGACGCAGCATGATGAAGCGTTTCAACGTGCCGGCGATTACGCGTGACCGAGAATACAACATCACCAAAGGCACGCCTAAGTCGCGGATTTTGTACTTCACGGCCAACCCCAATGGAGAAGCCGAGATTGTGACAGTGTTCTTGCGGGCCAATGCGCGACTGAAGAAGCTGAAGCTCGACGTTGACTTCTCCGAATTGGCCATTCGCGGTCGAGGCGCCGGGGGCAACCTGGTATCCAAAAACGCCATCCGAAAAATTGAAATGAGCGAAGAGGGCGTGTCGACGCTCGGTGCGCGCAAAGTCTGGTACGATGAAACTGTTCGCACGCTCAATGCAGAAGGCCGAGGACGTTTATTGGGCGAATTCATGGCCGACGACCGCATCGTGGTCTTCCTGTCATCAGGTGAGTACGCATTCACCGGTTTTGACCTGAATACGCGCTTCGATGACAAAATGATCCACCTGGAAAAGTGGCATCCGCAGCGACCTGTTTCGGTGGTCTATTACGAAGGCGAAAAAGAAGACTGGTACGTCAAGCGGTTCCATCCAGAACTCGTTCAGAAGGCTTTCTCCTTCATTGGTGATCACGAAAATTCCCGCTTGGGTGTAGTGTCTACTGCCCACCATCCACTCGTGCGTATCCGGTTCAACCGCCGTTTCAAAGAAACCCGGGACCGAGAAGATGAGATCTTCGATGCTTCCGATTTCATTGCCATCAAGGGCATTCGAGCGCTGGGGAATAAACTCAGTGCTTTGCCCGTCACGGACGTGCAGCTAGAGCCATTGGACGAAGAAAAAGAAGCTCAGTCCCAAGCCGCTTGGGAGGCTGAATTCGCCCCCAACGTTGAGGTGCCGACTGCGCCAAAAGAATCCCCTGCGGTTGCGAAGCCTGCCGATACAGCTGGGTTGGAAAAACCCAAGGCAGAAACCGCCGCACAACCAATTGAACCCAAAACTTCAACATCCGCTGCAGACGATGACGCAGAGTCACCATCGAAAGGCGGAGGCATACAACCGACCCTTTTTTGATATGAATACCAAGAACTCATTGCTTAGCACGTTTGGCGTGCTCGCGTTGCTCTTGACAAGCTGTGGAGGAGGTTCCTCGCCGGCATCAACCACCGACGCTCAAGCGTTGGGGCAAGGACTGAAGTCCGATGAACTTGCGCACCCTGCTTGGTCCGCCAATGCGACCATTTATGAAGTCAACGTGCGGCAGCACACCCCGGAAGGGACCTTCAATGCATTTGCAGAAGACTTGCCCCGCTTGAAAGACCTCGGTGTGGATATTTTGTGGCTCATGCCCATCCATCCCATCGGGGAAGTCAACCGCAAGGGCGGCGAAAACAAGAACAACTACATGGTGCAACCCGGCTCTTCCAGCATGGGAAGCCCCTACAGCGTGCAGGATTACTACAAAATCAATCCTGACTTTGGTACCGAAGCGGACCTGCGCGCATTGACCGAGGCTGCGCATGCGTTGGGTATGAAGGTGATCCTGGATTGGGTGGCAAATCACACGGCATTCGACAGCGAATGGACCGAATCACACCTGGAGTACTTCTTGCTCGATGAAGCCGGCAACTTGCAGCCACCCTCGGGCACTGATTGGTGGGACGTGACCCAGCTCGACTGGGAAAACGGACGCGAGTCGGGATTGTACGACGCCATGGCTGACGCACTGGAGTATTGGGTGCGCGAATTTGGAATTGATGGATACCGCTGCGATGTGGCTGAAAAGGTTCCTACTGATTTCTGGGAAAAGGCGCGACGCCAGTTGGAAGAGGTGAATCCCGAAGTGTTCATGTTGGCGGAGGCCGAAGTACCGGAGCACCACGATCGCGCCTTTGATATGTCGTACGGGTGGGAAATGCACCACATTATGAACCAAGTGGGCAAAGGCGAATGGTCCGTTGATTCATTGATTCAAGGAGTTCCGCGCCAGACAGAGCGCTTCGGTGCGGATGCCTACCGCATGATGTTTGTGACCAACCACGATGAAAACGCGTGGAACGGAACTGTCGAAGAGCGGTTAGGCGCCAATGGGGACGCTATGGCAGTCCTTTCTGGCACCTTGATGGGCATGCCACTGGTCTATTCAGGTCAGGAAGCCGGAATGACCAAGCGGCTCCGATTCTTTGAAAAAGACACCGTTCAGTGGGGCGATTACGCCAAGACCGGCCTGTACCAAACCATTTACGCGTTGAACCATGAGAACCAAGCGCTTTGGAATGGCACACACGGAGGGCAACCTGAATTCTATGCCATCGACTCCGACGTGTCGATGGCTTGGAAGCGAACGGCTGGGACCAATGATGTCGTCGTGGCGGTCAACCTCGGCGATGAGGACGCAACCATGGCATTGAACCTGGACGATGGCTACACCGCAGCTTTGGGTGACTTGGCCCCATCAGCCGAGGTCCTGGTTCCGGCGCATGCAGCGGCGGTCTGGACCCGCACCCGCACCGAATGAGCCAAACTCAAACCATAGCGCTGATTGCCCACGATGGCAAAAAAGATGCGTTGGTCGAATTTGTTCGAGCCAACCAGGCTTGGTTTGAGCGGTTTGAACTCGTAGGGACGGGAACGACCGGGGGGAGGATTGCGGAACTCGGTGTCGCGGTTGAGCGATTGGCCAGCGGTCCACTTGGCGGTGATGCCCAGATTGCAGCGCGCATTACCGAAGGCGTTGTTCATGCGGTCATCTTTTTTCGGGATCCCATGGGCAAGCACCCGCATGAACCCGACATCAATATGCTGTTGAGGCAGTGCGATGTCCACAACATTCCGCTGGCCACCAATGCAGCTACAGCCAGCCTGCTGATCGGCAGCCACGCCTTCGGAAGTTGATGCCAAATCGAGAAGTACAGAGGGGTGCTGGCCCGTGGCCGTCAAGCAATGATTTGCGTTCCGTTCGGACTTGGTTTCTCCTCCG
>CAXREW010000042.1:0-15092 GCA_964229455.1 Flavobacteriaceae bacterium
CATGCACTCTGTATCCCAACCCTGCTGCCGATCAACTGACCGTCGCTGTGGAAGACATTACAGGCACTTGGCTTCAGCTGCGGGACGCGAGTGGCCGTTTGGTGTTGGAGCGCCAAATCACGGCACAGACCACGCGCCTCGACATCGGTCATTTAAATTCCGGGATTTACCTCGTGCAGTACGGCGCAAGCCTCCCTGCGCGGTTGATCGTTCGCTGATTCAGCGCAGCAAACTGAATGATCCGGTCAGCGTGAGCATCGGATCGCCGTTCGGCGGGTACAGCGTTTCGCCCTCGAGGGTGATGACACTGAGTTCGTCCTGCCCGCGGAGGATGCTCAATTCGTAGTAGTACGTGCCTTCCGCCGCCTCCTCAGCGCTGGGGTCCCATCCGGCTGTGGCCCCAAAATCATTGGAAGAAAACAACAGGTCGCCCCACCGGTTGTAGATGCGAATAGAGCTACCGGGATACGCATCAAGTCCATCGACGAGGAAGGCATTGTTCACCGCATCGCCGTTGAGCGGTGTGATAACATTGGGGATGGTCAGGCTGCATTCCTCTGTCATAACCTGGAACGCTCCCGTGGCTGAAAAACACGCCGGCGACGTCGTCATGACCACCTCATAGTAGCCGTCGCCCAAGCTCTCCAACCCCGGGCCTGTACCGACGACGGGTGCACCGGCCATGTCCCACGACCAAACGTAGGTGTAGGGGGTGTTTTCCGGCTGCTGAACCACAGAATTCACGGATAGGTTGGCCACATCATCAGGGCAAACAAGGACTTCGATCGCATCCCAGCCCAAGGGCGGCTCCAACACCGTTAGCTCCACTCCAATGAAGCCCTCTCCCAAGTTTCCACAGGCATCGGAAATCGAGGCCGCCTCATCCGTGATGTGCAATTCGTACATCCCGGAGATTTCGATGGGGTCATCGATGTTGAGCTCGAGCACCTGGTTGAATCCATTGACGGTGCTGACGCCGTTCACGGACCAAAATTCATGCACCAACCCGGTTGGCCCGATGAGTTCAAAATCTTCGGGTGTGACGGTCAGGTAGTCGACGAACTCATTGAGGTACACGAGCAGGGTAGTGTTCTCGCAATTGACCACCTCCACGCTGTCGATGTAGGGCGCAGCTTCGTCGTACAAGCTCGCCGTGGATTGGCCAAAATCGATGGCATAGCCTTCCAACGAGTTGGTCCAGTTCATCACCACCAAGGCATAGGTATCCCCTGCCTCCACCGGCAAATCGGCATTGAACGGAGGACCGTTGAAGTTGCCCGGACCATTAGAACTTCCGGTTCCGCCGTTGGCCGTTGAGATGCCCGTAGCGCCATTGGGTTCCGGCGGCGCGACACCGTAGGAATTGCAGCCTACCTCCGGCGAAAGCAATTGCGATCCGATGCCATCGCACCCCCCTGAGGTGATTTCAAACAAGCCCCAATCGTAATCGTCCATGGGGTTGAGTGGGTCGATGATAAAACTCAGCAACCCGTCTTCCTGGACTGTGAAGGTGTACCACACGCTGCTCTGTTCGAGGTTTTGGTTGCACATGCCGGTGTATTCATACACCGCACCCGTATTGAAAGAGGCCTCCGTCTCCTGGTACAAATCGCCGCACAGGGTGATGGCTCCTTCGCAATCGCTGATAGATTGCCCGAAGGACACCTCCGCATTCCCGAGGAGCAGCACCCCGATGAATGCCAACACCAACCGATTAGACAATTGATTCACAGCGCATTGAATTATGCACCAAAATAAAAAAAATACAAGGCAATTAAAACGGATTGCTCAACCATTCCGCTGACACCATGACCGTATCGTCAAACGTGCGTAGGAAATCCACCAACGCCTCACGCTCCACCTCTGTAAGATTGAGTTGGTACGGCGCCTGGCCGGGCGAGCCAAATCCGTTTTCCCCGAGGCGTTCATCCAGGACTGGATGGGGCTGAATGCCTTCGCTGTAGAAGTCCACCACTTCACGCAGGGTGGCGAACCGTCCGTCGTGCATGTAGGGTGACGTGAGGCCAATGTTGCGCAAGGAAACCGTTTTGAATCGGCCGTCGTCAAAAGGATCTCCGGACAGTTCCCCCACACCGGCATCCCCCGCGGCCGCATAATCCACCTCCAAGCCATTGATGAAGGGTTGGGTGGAGAACAGGTTTTTGCCGCTATGGCATTGGTTGCAACGGGTTTGTCCGTTGAAAAAGAGGTCCTTGCCCAACAACTCACTCGCGGTGAAGTTGGCAAAATCGTTCCCCAAGCCCGCATCGAACCGAGCCGAGTAAGACTGAAACGTAAGCAAGAATTGAGCAAGTGCCGATTGCACATTTTCGAGTGTAGCCTCCTCGTCACCGAATGCCGCTTCAAGTAGGGCTGGGTAGTATGGAATTTCAGCTAGATGGGCTGGCAAGGCAGCCAAGTCCATGGCCATTTCGTCCGGATGCTCGATGGGCTGAAGCACCTGATTCTCGAGGCCGACGGTGTTGAGGTCCCAGAACATACGCCGTTGGTACCGGAAGTTGAACAAGGCCATGGCATTGCGGTGAGTTGGATTGCCCGACACGCCCGTGGACTGCGCAACTGGGTCCGAGAAAGCCCGCGCTTGCTGGTGACAGGTGGCGCAGGATACCGTTCCATCGATCGATAACTGGGGATCATAAAACAGCACGCGGCCCAACGTCGCCCCAGCATCCGTAACCTCCAAGTCGGCACCAAAGCCGCCAAACAGCTGCAGCGCCGGGTCTTCCAACCACGCGTCGGGAAATTCCAAGGCACTGTACGCAAACGGTGGATCAGGCAACACAGGTGGGCTCAATACCGGGTTTTCATCGGGTGCGTCGGGCTCCGGAACGGCTCGTTCGCACCCCGCTATTGCAATGCACACTGCAAGGATGAATACTCCGGATGAACGCATCCCTACAAGGTAGTCATGAAATCCTCACAAGGGAAGGGTTTGTCCGAACTGAGCAACATGGAAGCCTGAAGCCACCACCGACCGGTAGGCCTGTGAAGTGGTGTCCAAGCACGGATTGGTGTGGTTGAGGTGAATGAAGTGCACCTTGGCTTTTTCGGATGACGGCAACTTCCCAAGACGCTGCATGGTCTCGACGATGAACGGGTGTGGGATTTCGGCCATGTCGCGGTATCCCACCTCCTCTGCGTCGTAAAACGTCGCGTCGAGAAAGGCGTAATCCACTTTGGCTAACTCGTCCTCGAGGGCAAGCTCCCACACGTCCCACTTGTTGATGTCAGGGATGAACAAGGCAGCCTTGCTTGGTCCCTCGATGCGATAACCCACGGTCTCTGAGTATTCGTCCCGATGCGGGACACGAAGGGGCACGACATGCACGGATTCGCCGATGGAGACAGGCTGCAGCTCGGTCAGGCTGTTCAAACGAATGTTCTCCAGCTCCACCAATTGGCTCCATGGGCCATTGGTAGAAAGGAATTCACGAAAGCGGGGCATCGCCCACACGTCCAAACTGTTCGCCCCCAACGCCTCGCGCCCCAAGAACATCAACCCGCTGTAGTGGCCGATGTGGGCATGGGTCAAAAACACAGACAACCGATCCAGCGGGATGTCCCAGTCGGATTGGAACGCTTGCAACTGCGATGGAAAGTCCGGTGTCGCCTCAAACAACGCCCCTACACGTTCACCCTCGGCGTTGGTGTCCGTCACTCCCAAGCACACGACTTTCCGGTCCGTCGCCGGCCGCAAGAATAGGTTGCGGCAGCACGGCCGGTTGCACCCGATGTGGGGCGCACCGCCGTCTTGAAGCGTACCCAAGACCTGCAGGACAGGACCAGCCTGCTCTGTCATCGGTGCACTGGGCGCATTGTCCGTGGAACAGGCCATTAACCCAATGGCTGCAGCTAAAAGGAGGAAGATGTGAAAAACGAAACGCATGGGTACAGAAAAGGCCAAGGTAGTGGTCCTTGGCCTTTTCGATTTATCCTTTGGTGCTTAGCGCTGAATGATGAAGCGGCGGGAGGCCGATCCATCTTTCGATCGCAAATACAAGATGTACGTGCCCTCCGACCAATCCGCCGTTGGAATCTTGAACAGCTGTTCACCCGCAGTTTGCGTGCGCTGTTCGTGCAGCAACTGACGTCCCAACAGGTCGACTACGCCAATTTCGTAGCTGCCGTCTACGTCAAGGTAGAAGGCCAATTGAACCACATTGTCCGCGGGGTTGGGATAGACATTGAGTTGCTGGAATGGATTGTACTGGGACGCGTCCGCCTGGTCCCAAACCGGAACCGCATCCGACCAACGTCCTCCGACAACACAGCCCGAAATCTCGATGTCATCGAGGTAGACGCGGTCTCCGTTGTTTCCAGCGTCGCATTGGAATTGCACAACCGTTGATGATGAGAACGGCCCGGGAATGACCACCTCGCTGTTGTACACCGTTTCATTGGTGAAGTCCGTTCCTGAGACATAAGTCGCCACCGTAGTGAATGAAGCCCCACCGTTGGTCGAGATGCGCAGCCAGAAATCCTCACCGTTTTCCATGCTCGCCGTGATGTAGCGGAAATTGACCGTCAACTCCTCGTATCCCGCGAGGTCCAGTGGATCGGTAAAGGTGCGGGATGATGACGTATTGTCCCGGATCCGGACGCAGAATGTTCCATTCGCATAGGCCCTGTCGTTCCGGCTCCTCCTGCAATCGGATCCCCCATCGTTCCAGACGCCAAAGCCTCCTTCAAAGTTGGCGGTGTTAATCACGCCATATGTACATGGACCCGTTTCACATGGGTCACATGATCCACCGCAATCGATACCCGTCTCGTCGCCGTTTTGAAGGCCGTCATCACACGTGGCGCACGCCGGGCACGAGCCTCCGCAGTCAATACCCGTCTCGTCGCCGTTTTGAAAGCCGTCATTGCACGTGGCGCACGCAGGGCACGAGCCACCGCAGTCAATTCCGGTCTCGTCACCGTTCTGGAGGCCGTCATCCCCCGTGGCACACGCAGGGCACGAGCCACCACAGTCAATACCCGTCTCGTCGCCGTTTTGAAGGCCGTCATTGCACGTGGCGCACGCAGGGCACGAGCCACCGCAGTCAAGTCCGGTCTCGTCACCGTTCTGGAGGCCATCTTCGCATGTCGCACAAGGAGCACACGAACCTCCACAATCCACACCCGTCTCGTCGCCGTTCTGGATGCCATCGTTGCAACTGATGCATGCAGGGCAGGATCCACCGCAATCAATGCCCGTCTCATCCCCATTCAAAATACCATCGTCGCATGTCGGACAAGGAGCACACGTACCTCCACAATCAATACCCGTCTCGTCGCCGTTCTGGATGCCATCATCACATGTCGCACATGCAGCACACGAACCTCCACAATCGACGCCCGTCTCGTCGCCGTTCTGTATGCCATCATTGCATGTGGCGCATGCAGGGCACGAACCGCCGCAGTCAATACCGGTTTCATCGCCGTTCAAGATGCCGTCGTCACATGTCGGTTGCGGGCCTGTCGACGAAACACAGAAATTGGTCGATTCACTCGAACCAAAAGAGGCTCCAGACGCATAAGTGGTACCCGAAGCGTCCTCGACCGAATAAGAACCTGAGCCGTAACTGCAGCACAGGCCATCGCCATAGCTATCGAAAACGGTGAAGGTATAGCATCCATCAGCGAGGCACTCAGTCGCGGTTACCGTTGATCCGTCAGGTGCAGACGGGTACGTACCGCCAGAAGCAACTACACCGGAGCCCCCTGTGATTTGCCAGGACGTTTCTTCGGGGTAGTTATCCAAATTGATGGTCACCGTGACTTCCACTCCGTTGCATCCGCAAGGGGTGCATGAACCGCCGCAGTCAACGCCGGTCTCGTCACCGTTTTGGACGCCGTCATCGCACGTCGGACACGCTGCACACGAACCGCCGCAGTCAACACCGGTCTCATCACCGTTTTGGATGCCGTCATCACACGTTGGTTCGGAAGGGTTTGAAACGCAGAAGTCGGTTGCCTCACTAGAAGCAAAAGACGCACCTGAAGCCAATTCATTTCCAAACTCGTCTGTCACCGTGTACGATCCTGAACCGTAGCCGCAGCAGATGCCGTCACCGTAGGAGTCAAAAATGGTAAACGTGTAGCAGGCTTCCGGCAAACATTCGGTAATGGTCAAGGTCGAGCCGTCAGGGGCTGTTGGATAGGTCCCACCTGAGGCGACGACGCCATTTCCATCGCTGATTTGCCATGAAGTTTCTTCCGGGTAGTTGTCAAAATTCAACGTTACCGTGACTTCAACACCGTGGCAAACGCACGGTTCACAATTGCTTCCTCCGCAATCCACGCCTGTCTCGTCTCCGTTCTGAATTCCATCGTCGCATGTTGGTGGCACCACCGGGCCGCAGGCTTGAGAATTCAGCAAGCTCGATCGGTAACCTCCGCTTTCAAAGAGGGCACGCATGCGGTTCTTTTGGCCGACGGTGTAGAGGTTCATGCACGCATCGTCCGAGTAATCCATGTAATTCTGCACCATGTCGGTTGAACTGCAAGAAACGGTGCCAACTGCACAGCCGTAATTGGGGCCGTCGGAACTAGGCGTGTCTGCAACAAAATCATCGGCGTTGCAATTGCCATCGCCCCAAATGTGACGCAAGTTCAGCCAGTGTCCTACTTCGTGCGTGGTAGTCCGTCCGCCGTCAAAAGGTGCTGTAGCTACGCCAACCGTGCCGAAGTACTGATAATCACAAACGACACCGTCCGTCGCCGATGAACCGCCCGGGAATTGTGCGTAACCGAGGATGCCTCCGCTGATGTCACACACCCACATGTTCAAGTAGTCGCTTGCCGGCCATGCATCCGAACCGCCTGAGGAAGTGAACTTCATCTCGTCGTTGGTACCAAATGCACTCACCGAAGTCGGGACACGGAGGATGCCATCCGTGGGGTTTCCATTCGGATCCGAAGTAGCCATGCAGAATTCAATTTCCGAATCCGCTGCCTGAGACCAAGTGTCGTCCGCATCGGCGTTGAACCGTCGGAAGTCATCGTTCAGTACTTGGATTTGCGACAAGATCTGCGCATCCGAAATGTTCTCTGTTGAATTGTTGTAGATGACGTGCACGACCACAGGAATCGTGATGACGCCGTTGACATTGCGTTCGCCTGACGTTTCAATGGCCAGGGTGTGCGCTTCGATTTGATTCAGTGTCTCTCCGCGTTTCGGGTCTTCTTGGATTTGCATCTCCAAGATTTCCATGGAGCCACACGTGCGTTGGGCGAAGCTGTTTCCGGCAAAAGCCATCAGTGCCGCAAAAGCGATGGCTGTGGTTTTTGTGGTGATATTCAGAATGTTTACTCGTTTCATTCAGCCTAAATGTATCAAAATGTGAACGTTATCACACTTGTGCGCTGCGATTTAATTGTCAACATAGCAGGGCTGAGGCCCGCCTTGTTCCCAAAATTCGATTCAGCAGTGAAAATTGGTCTTCGTTCCGCGTATCTTTCCTCCATGCACCTGCAGAGAAATTTACTCGCCGCCTTCGGGTTGCTGATTGCGCATGCCGCTGGCTCACAACTGACCATTTCAGAGGTCTCGGCCCACAATGGTGTTGCTGACATTCAGGGCGAAACCTCGGATTGGATTGAGTTGCGAAACGATGGCACTCAAGCCATTGAGCTGGGATCGTTTGCGCTCAACGATGACTTCACAGTGGACGACGCGGTGCCGCTACCGAACATCAACTTGAATGCCGGTGAGCGGTTACTCATCCTCGCTTCCGGCGAAGACCGTACCTACCTGCCCGAAAACTGGCGATGCCCGGCCGTGGAAGGAGATCAATGGCAGTACTTGGTTCCCACGGGCCCCATCGCCAACGGCTGGCGCTATCCCGGCTTTGACGCCTCTTCGTGGTTCACCGGTCCGGGAGGCTTCGGTTACGGAGATAACGACGATGTCACCATCGTACCCGATGCCGATTGGATTTTCCTACGCAAAGAATTCGATATCACGGATACTGAAGACTACGGCTACCTATCGCTCGGGATTGACTACGACGATGGGTTTATTGCGTTTTTGAACGGATTTGAAATTGCTCGATCCTCCAACATGTTGGGGCTGCAAGGGGTTGTTGGCGACTATGCTACAGCCTACATCGAAGCGGTACTCTACGCCGGCGGCCAACCCGAACAATACATCTGGAGTGCAGAAGAATTCCAACCTTGGCTGGTGGAGGGAACCAACGTTTTTTCTGTACAAGTGCACAACTTCAATGCGGAATCCTCGGACTTGAGCATACGTCCGTTTTTGGGATTGACTCGGAAGGACGGGGAGCTCGAAGCCTGGTCGCAGCCACCAGCGTGGTGGCCCGAATTTGAAGGGTATTGCCATGTCCCCTTCCAATTGAGTACGGGCGAATCGGTGGTGCTCACCGATGCCAATGGCGACGTGGTGGACGCCTTGCCCATCCATCCCGACTTGGAAGCAGGGTATACGGTTGGGCGCATCGAGGGCGAGACGGAGGATTGGTGCATCTTTGACAACCCCACACCGGGGGAAGCCAACCAAGGAACCGTTTGTTTCACTGGCATTGCCGCTGCGCCGAGCTTGACCGTGCCCTCGGGATGGTACGATGGCGAACTGGCCGTTGGAATCGCCAGCACGACGGCTGGCTACACCGCGCGTTACACCACGAATGGCGACATGCCCACCGCTGCTTCTCCTGAATTCCCTGAGGGGGGATTGGTCTTTGACGAAACCACGTGCTTGAGCGTTCGGGTTTGGGACGACGGGGATGGAGAATTACCGAGCAACGTCCAAGACGAAGTGTACATCATCGATGAATTTCAGCCGGACATCCCAACGTTGTCCATCCTGGTGAACGAAGACGACCTGTGGGACTGGAACAACGGCATTTACGTCATGGGACCGAACGCCTCTGGCGACTACCCTCACTTCGGTGCCAACTTCTGGCAACCCTGGTCCCGCTTCGCCCGCATGCAATTTTTTGATGCCGACGGAGCGCTGCAGGCGCGTGAGAACCTCGACCTCGAAATCCACGGCGGATGGTCCCGGGCAGAGCCCCAACGTTCGTTCCGACTGGATTTCAAAAACGAATACACGGGCAATTTTGATTGGAATTTGTTCCCGGACAAACCCGAGAGCAACACCTTCAACAACATCAACCTGCGCAACGGTGGGCAGCACAGCTGGGCCACCAAAATGCAAGACGCCTTGATCAACCGCATTGCGATGCAAACCCACATTGTTGCGGGCGCCTGGCAACCGGCGCACCTTTACCTCAACGGCGAGTATTGGGGGCTATATGGTGCCCGGGAAAAATTTGACGAGCACAGCATCGCCTTCGAGTACGGCACCGACAAGGACGACGTGGACCTCATCGGTCCAGGAGGTGCTTTATGGGGAGAAGACACGCCGTTCTTTACCCACACCAACCAAATTCAATCCACCTCCACTTCGAGCCAAAGTTTCTTCCCCCTCTTCTCGGCGCTCATCGATGTGGAGAACTACATCGACTATTTCGTGCTCCAGACGTACATCCAAAACACCGACTGGATGGGCATCGCCTGGGGCCTTAACAATGTCAAGATTTTCCGGGCATCGGAGGAACACAAATGGGAATACTTGCTGTATGACACCGATGCTGGGCTCGGTTTTTTCGGAGCCAATGTGTACCAGAATTACATCCAGAATGCCCGCTACCCCAATTCACCCAACGTCCACAGCAACCTGTTTGACCACGTGCTGGACAACTGGGAGTTCCGCCAACGGTTCATCAACCGGTACGCCGATCTGGTGAACACCATTTTCCAACCGTGGGCCTTCAACACGCAAACCACGGTTGCGGTCAACCAGATTGAAGCAGCCATGCCCCACCACATCGAGCGATGGAATTCTCCCGGATCCTATGCCGCCTGGCTGAATGCGGTGAACAACATGATCAACCACAATGAGCAGCGCGTCGGCACCTCCCGGAACCACCTGATGTCGAGCTTCAACTTGTCCGAAGATCACGAGTGCACCTTGGACGTCTTCCCACCCTTGACCGGCTTGGTGCGCATCAACACCATCACCCCCGGGCCGCTTCCATGGGACGGCATTTACTTCGAGGACTGCCCAGTCGAAATCGAAGCCATCGCCCAACCGGGGTACCTCTTCGAAAAATGGGACGGAAATGCCCACGTTGAATCCGGCGACATGGCGGAATTCGAAAAGCTCAACGAAGTGGCTTTGCATTCCAGCGACCTCTACCGAGCACGCTTCATCCCATGCCCCGAGGACGCCTCAGCTGCCATTGCCTCCACCTCCAACGGACTTGAAATCACGACGGAGAACATTCCTTACGTGGATTCGGTGGCGTGGTACCTTGACGGAGTGTGGATCGGCACCGACGCGACTTGGTGGCCGAGTGAAGCCGGCGATTACCATGCCGTTGTCTACTTCGACGGTTGCACGGCTGAAACCGAATCCACCTTCAGCGAAAGCCTCGGTGCGTTTGATGTCGTCTACGCCAACCGGTCCTTGAACCTATGGCCCAATCCCACCGCCGCCTCCTTCCAATGCGAACCCCTCGAGGGCCATGGCGTTGAAGTTTTTGACGCCCGTGGGCGGTTGGTTTTGGCCTTGGAAACGAACTTCTTTGCGGCCCACCAGTCGCCTATCCTTTCGACAAAAAATTGGCCCGAAGGCATCTACATTGTGCGCTCCGGGCCAATCAGCAATAAGCTTGTGGTTCAGCGATAGGGCTGAACGTAGGTCTGCGTCAGGAATTGACTTCCTTGCGGCGGCGTTGGTCTTCTGCGAAAGTATCCAACCCGTCAGCCGTGCCCGCGGCGCTCTTCTTGACATCCAACCGGCGCATCTCGTCGAACAAGGCATCCACGCGGTCGTAGTCCTCGAGCCAGATGTTGGCGTTGATCAAATTGAGGTAAAGCAACCCGGCCATCTTGGCATTGATGCGCGCCTTCTTATCGTCAAAGTCCGCTTCAGTCAGCACCTGTTCCCAAACCGCAACACACGCACGAATGCCTTCCGATGCCTCTTCCGGCCGATCGATGTACTTCTCCATGGCCATTTTCATGTCCAACGCGGCGTTGTTCAAGTCCGTATAGTCGACCTTCTTTTTGGTTTTGGCGTGGTAGATGGTCATGGGACGCGTCCTCTTCGCAAAGCAGAATCGGTCGTTGAGGATGCTGTTGATGGCGATACATCCGGCCTCGACTGACATTTGGCTCAATCGGCTGTTGACGGCCGTTTGGTTCCATGCCTTGTTCATCGCAGACTTGCTGGTGTACTTATCGGAAGTGTAGGTGGTAAAATCTTCCGATGACGTCAACACTTCGTCAATGGCGATGGATCCGTCAGGGAGTTGAACGGTGAAACGCACCGGCTGGCGGTACTTCATCGTTCGGTAGTACTTGTACGAAACGTTACCCTCCTTGTCCTTAATCTCCTGCTGCGCATCCTCGGGAGCCGACCCTTCGAAGTACTGAATTTCGATGGTCACGGTGGCGCCGTCCTCGGTGCGGGTCATGCCCTGCATGTCGATTTTCGAACTGATGATGCCGGGTTCGAACACACGCTCGGTTTGGATCGGCTTTGTGGGCAACACCAATTGCGGCTTCTTCTCGTCGAGCAGTGCACGCTCCAAAATCTTGGCACCGGTGCCTTTGTTGTTGTAGGCCTCCATTTCCGCTTCGTAGGTCTCCTGCGCCAATTGGGTGTCGATTTCCCATTGCGCCAATTCGGCTTCGTACTGGTCGCGGTAGGACTGGTTGACCACTACGTTGTAGGTCGTCACGCCGGCAGGAAATGGTTCACTGGGGCGGCTGATGTATTCCACTTGAACGCTTTCGCGCTGGACGTTTTGTGCGTTGACGGTAACAAACGTCAAAGCAGCAAGGGCTAGTGTAAAGTATTTCATCGCTATCAATTTCTGTCCAAATGTAGGTGCAAGCCCCCAATTCTGACGTGGGAGGCTCAATCACCAAGCAGCCAGCTAACGCCAAGCGCTTGGTAGCCGTATTCGTGGTTCAAGCCTTTGGCAAAGCTCCAATCCCACTGCACACGGTCGGAAGCGAGCCACGTGAATCCAGCGTCAAAGGAAGCGAGGTGCCCCTCCGCTTCGGTCCATTCTCCGTACGGTTCAACGTAGATGGACCAGCCCTTACCAAGCGATCGCCCGACCGCAAACGTGTACATGAATCCCTTCAATCCGCTGCGCCACAAGGCGCCTACGTTGTATCCCAAAGCCCAGTCCGGACCGACATCGTGGCTTAGGCACAACTTGTGCGAACTCACCAATTCAGGTTGATTGGCGGAGGTGGGTAAGGCCCAATGGCTCAAGACCGCCAACATGGTGCCCGATTGACTTCCGTCCAGCAGGTTCCATTTGGCACCTACCTCGATGTCGGTCAAGGATGGTTCCCAACGGTTTTCCCATTGGAGGTGCTTGGCCGATCGATTGTGCACCAAGCGGAGCTCCACCGATTCGGAGACCGGCAAGCGAAGCAGGGTGTTCGGAATGAGCCAATCCCGCTCCGATTGCATGAAGTCAGACCATTCGACCAAGAGTCCGCCTTCGTATTGGAGCATGCCCAACGGGACGATGGCGGCGCTCTCCGTTTGATCGGGGCGGTCGGTGACGATTTCTTGCGCTTGCGTCGTGGTTGCGCCTATGGTAAGCAGACCAATAACAAGGAATGGGGTGTTCCACTTCATGGACCAAAAGTACCTCACATCCCAACAGCCGAATAGGATTTCGTAAATTAGAGTCATGCGAAGGGCACAATTCATCCAAGGCTCCGCCATCGTCGGTGCGGGCCTCGCTGTTCCTCGGTTGCTCCGGGCGACGTCCGGCATGTTTGCCGTGCCCGGTGAACGCCGAATTGCGCAAATCCTCAATGCCCGGCGCAGCATGGTGCAGAACGTGCCGGTCCTCCGGGCCTTCGCCGGCGGCCAGAATGACCTCGTATCCCCTTTCGTCATGCTCGATGAATTTGGACCGCTGGACGTGGATCCCGGAACGATTGGCATGGACATCCAAGCCCACCCGCACGCCGGCGTGGTCCCGACCACCTACCTCGTGCAGGGTAGCGGACGGCACACGGACAGCATGAAGAATGACATCGTTTACCACGAGGGCCAGTATATGTTGTTCAACTCGGGTCGCGGTGCCATCCACGAGGAAGTGAGCGATGACCAGTTGCGCGCCAATGGGGGCGTTGTGCACGGTTTCCAGATATGGCTCAACCTGCCGGCCAAGGACAAATTCTGCACGCCAAACACAGCGATTCACGATCCGGAAAAACTCCCGGTGATTCAGAAAGGCAAGAGCCGAATCAAGGTATTGATCGGAAGCCTGTTCGGGCGGACCGCTCCCACCGAAACGTATTCACCGACCTTCTACTACCACATCACCCTCGCCGCTGGAGAACGGCTGGACATCCCAGTGACTTCCGGCCACAATGCCTTTGTATATGTAGTCGGGGGCGAAATGGAACTCGAAGGCCGCCACGCCGTGAAGGACGAGCAAATGGCGCTGTACGAGCGCGAGGGCGATGCCCTGCGGTACTACTCGGAAACGGGATGCGAGTTTTTGTTGCTCGGCGGACAACCCCTGAACGAGCCGGTCGTTTCGTACGGCCCGTTTGTCATGAACAGCCGGGAGCAAATCAACCAGTGCTACCAGAATTACCGCGCCGGGCGAATGGGCGAGCTTTAGTCTCGGTAGAGCACCGTCACTCGATGATTTCGTGCGTCTCGAGATCGAATAGGTAGGTGGTGCCGTTGATGGTCAACTCGGCGAGTGCATCGCAGGTTCCGTCACCGAAATCCATGATGCGCTCAAACTGGTTACGCACGAGGGTGACCGTGCCGCTCACCGGGTATCCGCAGGGGCGATCGTAAACAACCGCATCGTGTGTGACGGTCACCGTTGTTTCGCCCATCCCGTTGGAGAGGGTCTTTTCGCCTGCCCCATCGCGCTGCCAAATGTCGTCGCCGCACTCCTCCGTATCATGGCCAGCAAGCCAGGTGCGCGTTCCGGCATACGTGCGAACAACGTCCAACACTGGACGGTCGATGGTGGTGGAGGTTTCTTGTGCGAACGTCCATTGGCCTTCCTCGTTTTGACCGGTATTGGTCAGCGTACGCGTACCGTTAACGGTCATGACATCGCCGATGGTCAAGTCTTCGAACGTCACCGTTCGTACGGCTCCTTCTTCGTTGCGCACGTCGCCGGTCAACACCACTTCGATGGTGCCGGTGCGCTGCAAGCCGTTGGGCGTGTAGCAGTCGTCGCCAAAATCAATGGTGATGGTACGGGGGTACACGTCCTCACCGCTGTCGGTGATTTCTACGCAATCAGGCCATGGCGATCCGCCTTCGCCGCAATCCGCCCCTCCGCCAGCCCGCAAAGTCAAGGCATCAACGGGTGCTTCAACCGCGCGGTCCACCGCGTCGAGCATGGATTCGCTGCGCACCTCATCGGTGGCTTCAAGGGCACGTTCCTCGCTCTTGGTGCACGCGAACAACGTCATGGCCACAAACGCCAGGGCCGGAATGGATTTTGGAAATGTCATCATCGATTAACTATTGAATGGATTTGGTGGTTGGACGAACCACCCGCTATGGCGTTTAATCCATTGGCGCATTTTAACAAGCCGCTAGAAAGCCAGCGTCGCTGAAACCCAAGGCGCCGCAAACCCAAAATCACCGCCTAGGACGCCGACCATCCCGTAGTCCCATAGCCAACCGTTTTGCGGGCTCAGGTTGCGAATGCCCATGGACAGGATGGCGAATCCATCAGATGGAGCGTTGAAATTGGTGGTGTTCGTAGGCAAGTACGAAACCGCCAAATTGGCACCCGTAATTCGGGAGCTGTACCGGAGGTTTTGCACCCAGTAATTCTCGGTGATGAACCAGCGGTTTTCTGAAATGCGGTTCATCCCACTGATGTTGACGAGCAAAGGACGCACCCACTCCTGATCGTACTCCGTGATGGTGTAGGAATAGTCATATTGCCCGGGGCTCCAGTAGTATTACGTGGAGTCCGTGGTGTAAGCGTACACTTGTCCAATGCCGTCCTCAAATTTGGTACCCGTGCCGAGGT
>CAXREW010000043.1:0-2166 GCA_964229455.1 Flavobacteriaceae bacterium
CCTTATTAGGCACTCCGGCTATCTCCAACCGACTCAAGGAATTAGGGACGTCGACCATGCTATAAAAGTACTATCGGTTAACGACAATAAAAACGCCTTCAAGTCCTCCACATCGTTGTCTGAGAGCGAAATTGGAACGATCTGTTCTGCCTGATTGGCGTGGCCTGCCCCACCCACGACGTAGTGCTGAATCACATCGTCAAGCATTTCCAAACTGCCATCAAACATGTAGGGCGCCGTCACGCCGACATTCCGTAAGGACGGCACCTTGAATTTGCCAATATCCTGCGAATCACCGGTCAATCTTTCCAATCCGGTATCCTCATAGTCGGCGTACAATCCATTGTTCAGTATGCGGTGGTCGGTGAATAAATGACCCCCGTGGCACTGATCGCAACCGATTTCTCCGAACAACTCCATGCCCGAAAGGGCCGCTTCCGAAAGCGCATCTTCATCACCCTGAACCCAACGATCATACGGACTGTTCCCTCCAATCATTCCGCGCTGAAACGCCCCCAGAGCCCGGGTAATGGTGAAAGCCGAAGGCCCTTCTCCGTAGGCTTGCATGCATTCCGCCACGTAGGATTCATCTTCGGCCAGTTCTTCCGCAATCAACACGATGTTGTGATGGAACTCATTTTCTTCTTGGATAGGCACCAACGCCTGCATTTCTAGGGTTGGTACCCCGCCTTCACGAAGGAAATGAGGGAGGTAACCGACGTTTGCCAAGGCAGGGACATTGCGCGTTCCCGCGGCACCACCGGCACCTGGTGAAGTCGACGTATTCGAGCCGAAAGCATGGGCGGGCAGATGACACGAAGCGCACGAAACCGAACCATCAAACGAGAAACTCGCATCAAAAAACATGCGTTTGCCGAGTTCCCATCGCGCCACGTTCAACGCATTGTCCTGAGGATGTTCCATTGCAGGCCAGTGCTCCGGAGCTTCACGCCAAGGAACAACCGGCTCGAGATCTTGCGCATGCTGTTCCGGCGTGCAAGCAAAAATGCCCCCAGCCAAGACGAATGCGGTGAGCCAAAGCCACACTTGACTTTTTCTCATGTGCCACCACATCGCATCCGAGGACTTATCGGATGAAGAGTCGCTGCGTTTCAGCAGAATCCGACCCGTTGGCCTGCAACCGAAGGAAATAACACCCCGGGCGGACCGATTGAACATCCAATGTTGAGCGACCTTGGCGGAGTCCTTCCGACACAACCTGTCCCTGCATGTTGATCAATTGCCAGCGATAGGCTTCCGATGTCGCTGCATCAACAAACACAACAGCAGAACTGGGATTTGGGTAAACCGTCCATGTCGACTCCACAGGCAACTCTTCAGAGCCCATGGCCGTTCCAGCTTCAAAGACGAGGTTGCGCATGTTTTGCATCGCTTCCGTTGCTTCACCTGAGCTCGAATGTTCAATGAATCCCTGGCTAACAGGGAGGCCGTCGAATAAGCCTTCGTAATTGGCGTTCACGTACATCGTCACAACGCCATCGGCTTGTTCAGCACTCAATTCGTGGTTTTGAAGGAAGAAATTGTTGTCACCTAACGCGTGAATTTGATACTGTGCATTCAGGTTGTCACCCGCGAAGCCTTCAAGCGCGAGAAAGCGGTAACCTGAAGCCCAACCCCAATGCATGCTTGGAAACTGGGGCGCAAGCGGGTGCCCGCTGGGGTAAGTGGAGGGGTCAATGCCCACGTTGTGATCCGAATCGACACCGGCACCGAAAGCTATTTCTTCAATGTTGGTGATGTCCCATTCTCCGAGGGAATACACGCCGTCGTCGTTCACATCGGCCAGAACATACACATCTGTCAGTTCTGTGATTTGGCCTCCATCATGGGTAATGACAAACTCACACAAGTAATATTCTAATCGATCTACCCTGACCTGTTCTCCTTCTACAGTGTACAAATCACCAAGGACGATGTGATCGCCGTTGATGAGGTGATTGATATGAAGCACAACTTCATTCTGGGCATGCGCGCTCAGGACGAGCATCACAGAGGCAACTGAGCCGAGTAATTTTCTTATCATCATATTGAATTCATTGATTTCCTGCAATTTAATGCAATTCTCCGCAGTGCATCGAAAGAACCCCGTTCCAAAACAGCGGCCTCGTTTACAGCACAAAAAACCCCGCACCGTTGAGGATGCGG
>CAXREW010000044.1:0-3061 GCA_964229455.1 Flavobacteriaceae bacterium
CGAAGCCGTTCAGCAACAGGCTGGTGAAAAGGGCCCATTCGATTTGCCCCAAGCTACACATCAGAAACAGCACAGCAAACGTGTCGACAAACTGCGACGGAATGGTGCTGAGGTTGTTGCGGAGCCAGAGTTTCTTGCCGTTGGTCAGGCGTTTCCAGAAGTGAAAAAGCCGCACGTCGAGGACTTGCGCGAGCAAATAAGCCGCCATCGAGGCGCTGACTGCGACGATGGTGGAACCGAAGACGTGGTCAAATTCGTCGTTGCTCACAGGCGACCAATCGGCTGCGGGCACGGATTGGCTGACCGTCACAATGACCAACGTGAAGGCACTGGCGAACAACCCCGCGAGGACGACTTCGTTGGCGCGGCGCTTGCCAAAGCACTCCGAGATGAGGTCGGTGACCAAAAACGTTACGGGGTACGGGAGTAGGCCCACGCTTTGTTCGAAGGTCAATCCTTCGATGGGGCTCCAGTGAAAGAACTTTCGGAAGATCAAGTTGCACGCCACCAGGCTCGCGATGAACAGTGCAGCGAGAATGAGGTAGATGCGCAAGGCGCGTTGCCGCAGGTCGGCGGAGTGCTCAGAGGTCATGCGGCTCAAGTTAACGATGTCCAATGCAATGCGTTGCCGCGGCGTTCAACCCGCGCCGTTGCGCAAACGAAGTGCGCTCCGGATTCAACTTGAGCCTCGGTCAGGTGCAGCAATTCGGGCACCGCGCGTGCGGCGATGCCATGCGCTTGCGCCAATCCATGCAGGATCTCCACCTGCAGCGGTTCCGCCTGCCAAGCCGACAGGTCCAACTCGCCCTTTTCGTTGCTCACGCTCCAGCAGCGTGCGGTGGCAGCATCGCGTTCCGCGGTGAAAAATGACCGCAGCGCTTGAAACCGGTCTGCCCAATGCGCAACGTGGGCTGTCGTACCGGGCCGAAGCGAGTCCAACAAGGGCAGGGCCTCGTGCCGAATCCGGTTCCGTAGGTAATCCGGTTTGGCGTTGGAAGCATCCTCGCGGTACGGCACGTTCCAGGCATTGCACGCTTCGGCGAGCTCAGCTCGAGACAAGGTGAGAAACGGACGAAGCAGTTCGCGTTCCGCATCCACAGCGGGCATGGCGGCGAGGGCGAGCGGGTCGGCGGACCGCATGAGGTGAAGCAGAACGGTTTCTGCTTGGTCGTCGCCGTGATGTGCCGTGACGATGTAGGCCGGGCGGCCAAGGCGGTCTCGTGCTTCGGAACGCAACCGTTCGAAATGTGCATAACGGATTTTCCGAGCTTCGGCTTGCACGCCGTGTTCGGTTGAGTGGACTTGGGCGTCCAGGACATCGCAGGGAATGCCGCGCTCGGCGCACCACCCCTCGACCAGCGCCTGGTCCGCATCGGAAGCTTTGCCGCGCAGGTGGTAATTGACATGGGCGACGTGTACTTCCACGCCAACTCGATGCAGGGCTTCCACCAAGACCATGGAGTCCAAGCCGCCGCTGACGCCGGCAATGAAGGTGGCGTTGGTTTCAATGCCGTGACGGCTGAACCATTGCCGCATGTGTTGCACCAATCCGTCGCGGTTATTCGCCATCGGAATTCAAGGTTTGCATCATCGCGTCGGCCTTCAGCAGGCATTCGGCGTATTCACTGGCGGGATCGCTCAACGAGGTAATGGCTCCACCGACGTGCATGCTGATGCGTGGGGTGGTGGCATTGTAAAGCAGGCTGCGGATGACCACGTTGAGGTCAAAATCTCCGTTGGGCTGGAAAAAGCCGACGCTGCCCGAGTACACGCCCCGGCGGCTGGCTTCGAGCTCATCGATGATTTCCATGGCTCGCACCTTGGGGGCGCCGGTCATGGACCCCATCGGGAAGGTGGCGCGAAGGATGGCTTCGGTGGAAATGTCGTCCCGCAGCGTACACTGCACGGTCGAAATCATTTGATGGACCGATTCAAACCGGTGGATGCCAAACAATTCCGGGACGTGCACCGTGCCGGGTTTGGCACTCCGGCTCAAGTCGTTGCGCACCAAGTCGCAGATCATCACGTTTTCTCCGCGCTCCTTGGGATCGTTTTGCAACTGGCGGGCCAGCGCATCGTCTTCCTCCGGCGTGCGGCCACGTCGAATGGTGCCCTTGATGGGGGAGGAAATCAATTGGTCGCCTTGGCGCTTCAAGAACAACTCGGGCGAACCGCAAATCACGTGGAATTCGCCGGCTTTGACCAGGGCGGCGTAGGGAGGTTGGGTGAAGTGGTGCAACCGCACAAAGGCATCCCACGGAGAGGCCAATTCCTGATCGGCACTCCACTCCTGGCAAAGGTTCATCTCGTAGATGTCGCCGCGTTGGATGTGCTTTTTGACGCGGTGAGCCCGCTGCAAATATGTGCTTTCATCCCAGCGAGGTTTGAGTAATGCCCGGGCCATGCGGCAGCGGCTCAGCTTTGGCTCCGCAGGCAGAATGCATGAATTGCAGGGTTTCCTCTGCATCCGGCTCACCGTGGCCGTGGACCAATTCGCAATGTGTTTTGTCTCCACCCCAGGCCAAGACCAACCGTGGTTCCACCCAGTGCATGGCGGGCAATCCCAACATATCGGGACGCCGTGATTCGAGTCGTTCGATGCCATTTTTCAGGTCGTAACCAAGCCAACCAAACGCCCATGTGCCCGTTCCGTTGGGGTGCAAAAATGATTGAAGGGCCGCGATGCTATCGGAATCGGTTCCATCCCACGTGAACGAGCGCCGCGCCCCAATGGCGAGGTAGCAGGTCCCGCTTGGGTGGGCATCGAAATACAGGCTTGCATGCGTTTCCCGTTCGAAGAGGGCCTTCAAATTTGGGAGGGTGCGCAGTGCAGTTGCTGCCATGGGGATGCGGAAATTAGACGTGCAAAGCGCGGTCGCCGGTGGCTGCCAGGGCAGCTTCCTTGATGGCTTCGGTAAACGTCGGGTGGGCGTGGGACATGCGGCTGATGTCTTCAGCGGTGGCCCGGAATTCCATGGCGACGACCGCTTCGGCGATCATATCCGCTGCACGGGGACCGCACATGTGGATACCGAGGATTTCATCGGTTTCGGCATGCGCC
>CAXREW010000045.1:0-3464 GCA_964229455.1 Flavobacteriaceae bacterium
TCAGCCTCATCAAAGAACGCGGCATGGAGCACCTCCTCGACGAGGTGTATGCCAAGTGCAAGGCTCAGATTGAATTGCCCAAGGAGGAAAACACCAACCAGGTGAAAGCCATTTACGAACCGTTCACCACGGAGGAGCTCAACGATCGCATTTCACAACTGCTCACGCCGAAGGGCATGAAGGCCGAAGTGAAGATTGTTTTCCAAAGCATTGAGGGCCTGCACGCATCGTGCCCCAACCACCAAGGCGATTGGTACTTCACTGGTGACTTCCCCACGCCCGGCGGGCACAAGGTGGTCAACCGAGCGTTTGTCTACTACGTCGAAGGCCGAAACGACCGCGCTTACTAACGCTGAATCACCAGCTGCTGAGCAGCGACTTCGCCGCAGCGAACCAAGTACGTTCCAGCGGGCAAGTCACTCACGTTCATGAGCTCCGCACGCAATCCGGGCCGCACCAACTGACGCTTCCATTCGCGGCCGTCCATGCCATACACCACCACCTCAGATCCGGGTTGAAGCCCGACCAAGGTGACGTGATCACGTGCGGGGTTTGGCAGCATGGCAAAGGCCGACGCCTCCATCTCAGGGGTGTCAACCACATACTCATCCAACCAAATTCCTGCGGCTGATTCGGTAATGACCGGGTCCCCTGTGATGGGCGTGTCCACCGTTGAATTGTTCAGCAAAGCCGCCAACGTGTTGGGGTAATCCGCAGAAAAGAAATAATCGCCCGTTACCACCACCTCGTAGGTACCCAGGAACGTCGAATCCACCAGCACCTCGGTCATCTGCACGCGGTAAACGTCCTCGTAGTAGACCAATCCCGGCAAGCCGAGCGTTCCAGAAGAAACACACTCCGCGGTTACTGTTCCTGTACGGTAAACCGTAATGCCCGCTGTTCCATATTCGCAAGCGAACGTGTCATCAGAAGTGGCGCCGATTTCAAACGGGAACGGGAAGTACTCCTCGGTGTCGCTGTACGCAACGATGAGGTTGTTTTGAACGCCGCCGTGGTATTCGTAGGAGTCCCCGTAGGAGTAGTAGGTGTTCATGCCGTCCGCTTGCACGGCGATGTCCGATCCGGCAAACACCTTGCCGTTGGGCGTTGAGGCCACGCTGACGAACGAACCGCTCGATTCTACTGCTCCCCAGTCGGGATTGAACAAGTAGGTAAGGTCGTACGATTGGCCGGGGCCGCCCGTGTCATTGGTGATTTCGGCAAACCCCTCAACCACCTTCTGAACGAAAGTTTCACCAGCTTCTGGGGTTGGTGATTGCAATTGAGCTGAAGCGAGGAAGGGACCGATGAGAGCAAAGAGGCCAACAGCGCGTTTCATGGAAGCGGAACTGGGGGGAGTTTGATGGCTTAAAACTAAACCAAAAACGCCTCCACGAAGGAGGCGTTCTTTCAGTCTGTACCCGGAGTGGGAATCGAACCCACACTCCGTTAGGAACACGAGTTTGAGTCGTGCGCGTCTACCAGTTCCGCCATCCGGGCAAAGCGGACCGCAAAAATAGCACAGGATTTGTAGTATTCTGCAAAAGTCTGCACGTTCTTCGCGCCGCGAAAGCAATTTCCCCTTCGCGCCAACCCATGAACGGCATCCGAAACATCGCCATCATTGCCCACGTTGACCACGGCAAAACCACCCTGGTCGACAACATCATCCACCAATGCCAGGCCGTCGATTCCCGCAAGGAAACCGGAGAATTGATCCTCGACAACAACGACCTCGAGCGTGAACGAGGGATCACCATCCTGTCCAAAAACGTGAGCACCAGCTGGAAGGGCGTCAAAATCAACATCCTCGACACCCCGGGTCACGCCGACTTCGGCGGTGAAGTGGAGCGCGTGTTGAAGATGGCTGATGCCGTCCTGCTCGTGGTTGACGCCTTTGAAGGGCCCATGCCGCAAACACGCTTCGTCCTGGGTAAAGCCATCGAATTGGGACTCAAGCCTATCGTGGTGGTGAACAAGGTCGATAAAGAGAACTGCACCCCTGAAATCGCGCAGGAAAAAGTCTTCGACCTCATGTTCACGCTTGACGCCACCGAGGAGCAACTGGATTTCCCGACCGTCTACGGTTCGGCCAAAATGGGCTGGATGGGTCCCGATTGGGAAAACCCGACCAGCGACGTTTCGCACCTGATGGATGTCATCCTCGAGCACGTGCCGGAAGCGCCGTACCGCGAGGGAACCCCGCAGCTGCAAATCACGTCGCTGGACTATTCGAAGTACACGGGACGTATCGCCATCGGGCGCTTGTTCCGCGGCGATTTGCACGCCAACCAGGACTACGCCCTCTGCACCGCCGACGGGGTGCGCAAGGTGCGCGCCAAAGAGCTCTTCGTGTTTGAAGGGTTGGGGCGGACCAAAGTCGACCACGTGCGCAGCGGCGACCTCTGCGCCATCACCGGGATGGACGGATTTGAAATCGGTGACACCGTCAGCGACCTCGAAACGCCGGAACCGATGGAGCGCATCGCTGTCGACGAGCCGACCATGAGTTTGTTGTTCACCATCAACACGTCGCCCTTCCTGGGCAAAGACGGTGAATTCTTAACCAGCCGCCATATCCGTGAACGCCTCGACGCCGAACTCCAGCGCAACCTCGCCCTCCGCGTCGAACCCACCGACAGCGAAGACAAGTGGAACGTCTACGGACGTGGCATCCTGCATTTGTCCGTCCTGATCGAGACCATGCGCCGCGAAGGGTACGAGCTCCAAATCGGCAAGCCGCAAGTCCTCATGCGCGAGGTCGACGGCGAAACCCATGAGCCGTTCGAGCACCTCGTCATCGACGTGCCGAGCGAAGTGGCGAGCAAGGCCACCGAATTGGTCATGAAGCGCAAGGGCATGCTCCAGGTCATGGAAGCCAAGGGCGACCTCCAGCACCTCGAATTCCGAATCCCGTCACGCGGGCTCATAGGATTGCGCAACCAAGTCCTGACCGCCACGGCGGGTGAGGCTGTGATGACGCACAGATTTGATGGATACGAGCCATACGCAGGTGAGTTGGCTACGCGCTCATTGGGATCGTTGGTCTGCATGGAAGCCGGACAGGCCCGTGCCTACGAAATTGACCGCCTCCAAGACCGCGGCACCTTCTTCATTGATCCCGGTCAGGACATCTACATTGGCCAGGTCATCGGCGAATGCGCCCGCGAAAACGACATGGAACTCAACCTCGTCCGCGGTAAGAAGTTGACCAACATGCGCGCCTCCGGTGCCGACAAAGGCATGCGCATCGCTCCCGCCCGCAAACTTTCTTTGGAAGAATACATGGAGTGGGTTGCCGATGATGAGTACCTTGAGGTCACACCAAAAGCCCTCCGCGTACGGAAGGTGAAGTGATGATTTCACGAAAGGAACTCCGAGCAAGACTAAACCTCCCTACCCGGAGGGTAAAACCAGGACAACTAGAAGTCTTTGAAAGTCATAATTTCAAAGCTGGATTTGGA
>CAXREW010000046.1:0-2721 GCA_964229455.1 Flavobacteriaceae bacterium
CAAGCAGTTGGACCACGAGTCCACACCGGCGTCCCCTGTCCCAGACATTCCCATGGCTTCCGATGTGCAGCTCAGCTTTTTCCAACTCGACGACCCCGTTTTGGAGCAAGTGCGTGAGCAAATCCTCTACTTGGACATCGACAACTTGACCCCGGTCGAGGCGCTGATGAAGCTGAATGAAATCAAAAAGGTGGTTTCCGGCAGCGCGGCAGTGAACTCAGAACGTCGCCAGTAGGAGATCCAGGTCCTTGTACGCCAATCCCGATTCTTCTGCCAAGCCCACGTGGGTCACGTTGCCTTGGTACATGTAAATCCCAGAACGAGCGAAGCGATTCTTGCGAATGGCTCCGTCAACACCGCCATCGGCTGCAAATTCCAGCAGCAAAGGTGCCATGATGTTGCTCAGGGCTTTCGATGCCGTTCGGCTCACCCGGGAAGGGATGTTGGGCACGCAATAATGAACGACATCCAGTTCTGTGAACGTTGGACGTTCGTGGGACGTCACCCGGCTGGTTTCGAAACAGCCGCCGCGGTCGATAGTGACGTCGACGATGACCGTTCCGCGGCGCATGCCCGCCACCATCGGTTCGGACACGATCAACGGCGCCCGTTGACCGGTTCCACGGATGGCACCGATGGCCACGTCGGCCGTTTTGAGGGCCTCCTGCAATACAGACGGTTGAACGGTGCTGGTCCACAGCCGCTGTCCCAACGCATTCTGCAATCGGATGAGGCGGTGGGGGCTGTTGTCAAACACCTTGACGGTCGCACCGAGGCCGATGGCCGCACGTGCCGCGAACTCACCCACCGTGCCTGCACCAATGACGACCACTTCAGTTGGTCGCACACCGGAAACGCCCCCGAAAAGTGTCCCGCTGCCTTCAGGGCCCGCAAGCAATTCTCCTGCTATAAGTATGGAGGAGTTGCCGGCAATTTCTCCCATGGCGCGGACCAAAGGGAAGATTCCGTTCGCGTTTTGAAGAAAATCCCAGGCAATTGCCGTGGTTTTCTTTTTGGACAGTGCCTCGAGTACCCCTTCAGACTGCACGGTCCATTGCAACGCGCTGATGAGGGTCTGACCCATGCCCATTAGACCCACCTCCTCAAGGGTTGGAGGCTCAACTTTGATGACCATCCCGGTTTGGAAGACCTGTCGGCGGTCGTAGACGATGCGGGCACCCGACTCGCTGTAATCCGAATCTTGGTAATGCGCTTGCTCCCCAGCACCCGATTCGACAAGCACTTGGTGGCCGCGGGCGACGAGCAAGGCAACGGCTTCCGGCACCAAGGCCACGCGCTTTTCCTGAAAACTCTCCTCTTTGGGGATGCCGATGACCAGCTCACTTGTGCGCTCCGAGATTTGAAGAACCTCCTCTTGGGGCAGCAATGCCGCTTCGCGTGCTAGTGACTGAATCCGTTTCTTGTTATCGCTCATCGCTGCACAAATTACTACATCCCGCGTTCATGTGGCACGGACAAGAAAAGCTCACGGGTTCCATCGTGTTGCAGGCCGTTCACCCGCACTTCGAGCAGCACCGAATCCGCAGGCAGAACACCCGGTGCCTGCTCTGGCCACTCCACAAAATTCAAGCTGTCCCCATCAAAGTATTCGGTTAGGCCCAAGTCCCACGCCTCTTCTTCATCCTTCAACCGGTACAAGTCGAGGTGGTAAATCGCACGACCATCGCCTTTGTAGCATTGAACCAGTCCGAAGGTTGGGCTGACGGCGTCTTCTTCGACATTCCATGCCGCACACAAGGCCTTCACCAATGTGGTTTTTCCCGCGCCCATTTCGCCTTGCAGCGCGACCACACCCGCGGGAATCGCACCGCCTTGCACCGGACGAAGCACCTCGGTCAAGGCCGGTATCAAACGCTCAGCAGCCGCGGGCAGACCTTCCAAATCAAACGGCCCAGAGGCCCATGCGCGGCGCAGCGGTTGGTTTTCTGCCATGGGGAATCGCTATGAAATGGGGTCTAGTTCCACCCAAGGAATGATCACCTCCTCCAAGGAGATGCCCCCGTGTTGGAACGTATCCCGGAAGTTCTGGGCAAAGTGGTTGTAATTGTTGGGATAGACCAGGAAGTCATCTTCCCGTGCAAAGATGTAGGCGCTGCTCACGTTGGGGCGCGGCAAACCGGCCTCTTCGGGTTGGCGAATGGCGAACACATCGCCCCCGTCGTATCCCAGATTCCGTCCCACCTTGTAGCGCAGGTTGGTGTTGGTGCTGCGCTCCCCTTTCACCTTGAGCGGATTGGCGACGCGCACCGTACCGTGATCGGTGGTGATGATTACGCGTGCTCCGCACTCGGCCATCAGATTCAACAGGTCTTTCAGGGCGCTGTGCTCAAACCACGACAACGTCAACGATCGGTATGCCGCCTCATCCTCGGCCAACTCCTTCAGCACCTCCATCTCGGTGCGGGCATGGGACAGCATGTCGACGAAATTGTACACGACAGCCGTCAATTGGTTGCCGTGCGTTTGGTGAAACTGGTCCACCATTTTCTTGCCTGACGCGAGGTTGGTGATTTTGTGGTACGAGGATTTGCCGCTGAAATTCATGCGCTTCAACAGTGCTTGGAACAACTCCACTTCGAATTTATTCTTGCTCCCCTCTTCGTCTTCACCAATCCAGTATTGCGGGTAAACCCGTGCAATCTCCGCTGGGGAAAGCCCCGCGAAGAGGGCATTGCGCGCGTATTGCGTAGCGGTTGGGAG
>CAXREW010000047.1:0-2983 GCA_964229455.1 Flavobacteriaceae bacterium
CGCCGGCGAAGCCGCTGCTGAAGCCGGCGAAGAAGCACCTGCTGCAGAGGCCGCTGCTGAAGAAGCACCTGCCGCCGAAGCCGCTGCTGAGGAAGCACCTGCTGAAGAGGCTCCTGCCGCTGAAGAAGCTCCAGCCGAGGAGGCTCCTGCTGCAGATGCCGCTGCTGAAGAAGCACCTGCTGAGGAGGCACCAGCCGCCGAAGCCGACGCTGAAGAAGCGCCTGCCGAAGAGGCACCAGCCGCCGAAGCCGCTGCTGAAGAAGCACCTGCTGAAGAGGCTCCTGCTGCTGAGGAAGCTCCAGCTGAAGAAGAAAGCAACGACGAAGAGAAGAAGGAAGACTGATTCTCATCCAACTGAATATTTGAAAGGGCTGCACTTCCGGTGTCAGCCCTTTTCTTTGCACCAAATTGGGCACGCGCATCATGAACAAGGCCGACTGTTTTGTCCTCGGAAAATTGACCAAGCCCCACGGCTACAAAGGGGCCATGGTCCTTTTCATCGATGCCGATGAACCCCAGACGTACGAGGCACTGGAGGCCGTATGGGTTGAGATTGGCGACCGGCTGGTCCCCCACTTTCTCGATGCCATGCGCCCACACAACACGGCGGACAAGTACGTGGTGGAACTGGAAGGCGTGGACAACGAAGCCAAGGCCAAGGCCATTGCGGGCTGCACGGCATACCTGCCCACCAGCATGCTCCCACAGCTCGACGGCAATGCCTTCTACCTGCATGAAGTAAACGGCTGGACGGTGACCGATGCCCAAGGCAATGCGATCGGCACCATACGCAAGGTGCTCGACTACGCCATGTACCCCATCCTCGAAGTGCACGCCGAGGCACACAACAAAGAAGTTCTGATTCCACTTCCGGCGCAGATTGCAGTAAAGGTTGACCGTGCGGCGCAATCGCTCGCCGTGGACTTGCCCGAAGGATTGCTCGAAACCTACCTGGGGCAGGATGCTACGGAGGGCGAATGGTGGGACGGCGACGAAAGCCAATAGGCCATCGCTAAAACTCCATAAGGCGGTGTTGACAAGTACATTCAAGTTCACACAAATGACATGATGTGTCGGATAAGTTTGGAGAAACCAACCCACACCGATGACATCCACTCCACCGAACGCCAGAACCGCTCCTACTCCTTCCCCTTCCAAAGTCACCACCAAAACCTTCGTGCTCGATACGAGCGTTTTGCTTTTTGACCACAGCGCCTTGTCGCGGTTTGAGGAAAACCAGGTAGCGATTCCCATCACCGTTCTGGAGGAACTCGACCAGTTTAAGGTGGGGAATGAAACCAAGAATTTCGAAGCGCGCGAGTGCATCCGGATCATTGACCGTTTGAGCAAAGCGCAAACCCTTCAGGATTGGATTGACATCGATAACGGCGAAGGCGGAAAGCTCAAAATTGTCCTGCACAAGGAAAGCGAGCACAGCGAAGCCAACCAGGTGTTTGGCTCCAAGTCCAACGACCACCGCATCCTCGACGCCGCCCTCAAGCTGCAGAAGGAAGACCCCACCACGGTGGTTACCTTGGTCACCAAGGACATCAATCTTCGGCTGAAGGCCAAGGCCCTCGAACTGCCCGCCGAAGACTACAAACACGGCCAGGTTCGCGACGTCAAGCTCCGGTTCACCGGCAAGACCCTCATCGAAGGCGTCGATGCCGACGACATCCGCAAGCTCTACGTCCAAGGTTCTACGCGCAAGATCACGATGCTCGATCCTTACCGCCAGAACAACCACTACTACGTTCTGCGCAATGGATCATCGAGCGCTCTCGGCTACTTCAGTGAGGCCACGCGCTCCATTGAGCGCATCGACAAGGACTACGCCTACGGCATCAAGCCCCGCAACGCAGAGCAAGCGTTCGCGCTGCACGCCATCACGAACCCCGAAGTTTCGCTGGTGACCATCTGCGGTGTGGCCGGTACGGGCAAAACCCTGCTCGCGCTCGCAGGCGCCCTTGAACAGCGTAACCGCTTCGACCAGATCATCCTCGCCCGCCCCATCGTCGCTTTGTCCAACCGCGACATCGGCTTTTTGCCCGGCGATGCCGAAGAGAAAATCAACCCCTACATGCAGCCGCTGTGGGACAACCTCAATTTCATCAAATCCCAATTCGGGGAGAACGAGCGCAAGAGCCGCGTCATCGAGGAACTCAAGGCCCAGAAGAAAATCACCATCTGCCCGCTCGCGTACATCCGCGGCCGGTCGTTGACCAACGCCATCTTCATCATCGATGAGGCACAAAACCTGACGCCCCACGAGGTAAAGACCATCATCACGCGCGCTGGGGAAAACTGCAAAATCATCTTGACCGGTGACGTTCGTCAAATTGATACGCCCTACCTCGACGAGCAATCGAACGGCCTCAGCTACGTCATCGACCGCCTCCGCGGAAAAGACTTGTACACGCACGTTACCCTCGAGAAAGGCGAGCGCTCTGACCTGGCCAACCTGGCCAACCCAGTCCTTTGATTTAGCGGCGCACCACCTTGCGGGACACCGTCTCTCCGCGGTCGAGCGTCCACCGCACTACGTAATGCCCTTTCACCGCCGGCAATTGCAACGCCGGTGTCGATCCCGGTTGCATCCATCCAGATGCTACGCGTGAGCCCTTCGCATCGAAGACCTCCCACAACGTGGATGTGCGCTGGACGGGGCCTTGCAGGTTGATCCATCCGTCATCCGTTGGGTTGGGGTAAACCGCCCAAGCCGTGGATTCCAATTCAGTACCTCCAACTCCGCCCACGACGTTGACCGTGAAGGCTGTGTCGGCCACCAATTCAGGTGCTGCGCCTTGCGCCTCGAAGAACGCTTGGAAAGCTTGGATGGTGCTGTCTTCAAACGCAAACATCGGCTCGACCCAGCGGGGCGGCATCGCTTGGTACCACACGGTCACCTCCATGTCCACCGGGCCTGAACCCACGGCACCGCCCATTTCGTACGTCACAGTGTGCCGGCCTTGCCCCACTTCGA
>CAXREW010000048.1:0-6306 GCA_964229455.1 Flavobacteriaceae bacterium
GACAAATCATGCGGATACCGACACCCTTCACGTATTGGCGTCGAGGTTGTTTGAAAGCCGCACGTACGAGGATTTCCTTGAGCCGCTGGCGCGGCCGGCGGTGATCCAATGGCACAACGCCTCCGAACTTTCGGACTCGACCCTTCAGGCGACGCTCGGCATCGCCGATGGCATCCTCATGACCGGCGGGGCGGACATCCACCCCGGACGGTACGGCCACGCAGCCGATACTGCGCGTTGTGGCGCCATCGACATGGAACGCGACCGCATCGAAAGCGCCTTGCTGGCAGCTGTCGATTCGCTGCACTTGCCGTGCTTGGGCATCTGCCGGGGCTTGCAATTCATGAACATCCACAACGGTGGAACGCTGCACGCGCACTTGCCCGATGTACTCGGAACCGATGCGCACCGCGGAGGGGTCGAAGGCGATTCCCGGGATACCCTGCATGCCATCCAAGCCCGCGCTGAATTTATGGGGGCACCCGCTCCTGCCGTGTCAGCGGTGGTTTCGCACCACCACCAAGGCATTGACCGGTTGGGGAAAGGGCTCGAGGCTTGGGCCCATGCTCCGGACGGGTTGATTGAGGGCATTCGCCGCAGCGATACCGTTGCCTACCCATGTTACGTGGGCGTCCAATGGCATCCCGAACGGTCACCGCAAGGACAGGCATTGGTCGAGCCGGTAGGTCAGTATTTCATCGGCGCGATGCGCCAACACGCACACTAGCTGCAAGAAAAAAGCCCGACCGCTTGTGCAATCGAGCTTTTTCGTGACCCCGGGAGGATTCGAACCCCCAACCCTCAGAGCCGAAATCTGATATTCTATCCAGTTGAACTACGGGGCCAAAGAGGGGGCGAAATTACTATGCAGAACGCTACCCCTGCAACTTTTCGGCCGCGATATTATTCCGCGGGGAAGGGTGAGGCCGGCATGCCTGTAAACCGCTCCCGGCAGGCGTCCTCTCCCGAAGCGTCCACCGTGTACGTGAGGGAGGCGATGCGCCACCCGCGGAAGTCGGATTCGATGGCTCCGTTGCGGACCAAGGTGATCGCGTCGTAGCCGCAGTGGCTGCACGTTTGCTCCACCCAAAAATCGTACGGCGCAGAGAACACCGCCACATCTCCGTCGACGCGAATCTCTGCTTCCCAGGTGCGCTCGAGGTAGGCGGGTCCGGGCTGGCCCAACCGAGAGGTAAAAGCGCTGCCACTTAAGTTGACGGTGCGCCAGGTGCCTGTGGAGTCGGCACCCCAACGTTGGAAGTTGGCATCTGGAAGGATCACGGCGGCGAGCATGGTGCTGTCGTGAGCGGCCAGTCCGTCAAAGGTGTGTTGAACGGCTGCGGCAACAGCGTCCGCATCTGGATTGGTCAGGGGAGGGGCCGCAGAGCTATCGGCTTCGGTTGAGCACGAGGCGACAATAGCGAGCAGGAGGATGAGGGAAATACGTACCATGCGACAAAGAAAGGTTCGTGACATTTTTATGACGGTGATTTTTGTCACAAATGTGTGTTAAGTTATATTATTGCAAGGTGCGAACCAGATGACACTGAGACCCAAATTGACGCAACATCAAAACCCTTCATTATGAAGAAATTTACAACCTCAGTTATTGCAGCAGCGTTTATAGCTGCCTGCTCGTTTGCATCGGCCCAAGAAGACGGTGGGAAGGCATTCGCTGAATACGGCGTTGGTCTTGGCTTTAGCCCATTCGGCCCCTCGCTCAATTTGACCCACAACCTGTCCGCTCAAACCACGATTAACGTGGGTATCGGGGCATTTTCAGGTGACAACCCTTGGGACCAAGAAATCGCGGGATCAACCTTTTCGGGTACCGGCGAAACCAATTGGATGGGCGTGTTCATCAACCACAGACCCTTTAGTGACTACGACTGGTTCCGCGTCAATGTTGGAATTGGCATTGGCGGCATCGAGGGCACGTTGGAAGACGTGGACAATGCCGACCACACCTACAGCGTACGGTACGGCGATAACCCTGTCGGATACGTGGGCGTAGGATTTGGTTCTCGCCCGGTAGAGGGCTTTACGTTTGGATTTGATTTAGGGGGACTCCACACATCGGGGCCAGTGGTTACATCCACTGGAACGTATGATGACATGGAGGTCATGGACGCCATTCCGGATACTCCGGGTTATGGTCGAGTGCTCCCGAACCTTCAACTATCAGTTAACTACGGATTTTAAGCAGGATTTAAATTCGATGGTTTAGTAGCCCCCCGGCGCAACGGCGCTGGGGGTTTTTTTATCCCTTCTGATTCGAACTTTTGAATCGGCTGATGTCCCCGTTGCGGGTGTTTTGGTGCTTGGTGGTGCGGCCTTTGACGCGCTTGCGCCACATGTGAAATGAACTGCGCTTCATGTGCTTGCGCATGATGACGCGGACTTGGTTTTCCTTGAGGCCATACTGCATCTCAATCGCCTCGAACGGGGTGCGGTCTTCCCACGCCATTTCGATGATGCGATCGATGACCTCGGGATCGAGGTCGGTTCCTGCGTTTTTGAGGTCGTCCGGTTCAATGGGCAGCATGCAAGCATAACCCGTGAACGCAAGCAGAGGTTCTCCTACGGCTTCTTCTGACGGACGACGGCCACGGCCCAGCTCACCAGTCCCGCTATCAACACGACAGCACCGGCGTTGAACACCGGCTCGGCGCCCATCAAGTGGTTCAATTTGAAGGCGATGCCCGCGACGACCAAAGCCAGGCCGATGAGGGTCAAAAATTTGGGGATGCGAGGGGTTGCCATGGAGCCCGAAGGTAAGGTGGAATCACGAGGTCTTCCACCGCGGGCTAAAAACAAATTAAATCGCTGAAAATCAACACCTAAAACGTAACCTTTTGCATTGAATTACGTAAAAGAAGGTATGATGAGTTCAACGTTTTTCCTTTTGACGTTGGGGGTTATTACCCTCATTTACGGTCCCAAAGCAGTGCAGTACCAAATGCGCATCACCAACAGATGGAAGGTGTATTGGCGGTTGGTCAATCAGTCGAAAGCGGCATTGCGCAACGGAGATCAGCGGCTGAGCCAACAGCTGCGCAACCTCTCCAAAGGACACCTCACCAAAGTGTTGCAGATGCAGCGCCGACGTCAGTTGGTGGCAGCGGTCTCAATGCTATTGGTGGGCGGACTATACGGAGCGATGAGTGCGATGGGCATCATCGTCCTCTGACGAAGCATTTTTACTCAAACGTAAGGGGGAGGGTGCTGCTCGTGTAGAGCCCAAAGCACCCGTACCCACTGCTGACGTTGCTGTACGCCAGCACCGGCTCCGTGAATAGCGGTCCGCCGGAGGGGTTGTCAATCAAATCCAGGCGCTCATAATACTGCGCCATTTCGGCGGAAATTGCGCACACCTCAAGCACGACCGGTTCGGCTGAAACGCCCTCGAAATCGGGCCCCCAGGCTTCTTGGAAGAGTTGGAAGGGGAGTCCGTTGAGTGCTTCCACTGCATCGATGTCCTGGATGAGGTACCCGCCGCAAAGTTGATTCCAGACGATGCGCGGATCGTCTTCCACTCGCGGATTCAGCACCACATAGCCGCCGAATTCCGCTTCTTCCTCTTCTTCGAAATCTTCCCAGTTGAAGGTCTTTTGCGCCCGGATCAAAAAGTAATCCGCAGCATCCATGCGGTCGGGGAGCGTCAAGCTGAGATCGATGGTGCGCGTCAAGTAGGTGTTTCCAAACTCATCCTCATCCACGAATTCATCCTCCAAGGCGGCCGTGTACGCGTATGCGTAACTGCCTGTGCTGTCGATGCGCGGTGGCATAACCTGCGCTGCAGTCACTGTTTCAAATTCCGGGGCCTCCACGGTGAGCGTCCAGTTTCCGTCTGGCAGATCCACATCTGTCAAGACGTGTCCGAGTCCTTGCACCCAATCGGCCTCGCCGCCCCAAGTGATGCTCGTGCCCGACGCGTCCTCAAGGGTGTAGACGGCTTCCTTGATGCGCTTGCTTCCGATGGAGTCGAGAATTCCAGCAGAAGAGTGTGCACGGGCCACAAGGGTGTCCGCTACCGGACGTGCCATGAAGGTCACGGCGAGCTGCGGATCGTGCTCGGGAAAGGCGATGTCGCGCACCACGCCTTCGCTCAACTTGCTACAGCCGGTGAATCCGAGGACCAAAACCAGAAGGAATAGAAGGTGCTTCATGGGATTAGAATTCTGCGCGCCATGCGATGGAAGGGATGATGGGGAAGATGCCGTATTCCCGGATGGTCCGCGAACCATCGTCGTTTTCGTCGACCAAGGAGAAGAAGGGATTCAGGTTGTTGTAGACGTTGTACACGCTGTAGATGAAGGACCGGGTATAAGCCTTCTTTTCTTTCACAAACGTCAACGAGACATCCGCCCGGTGGTAAGGGCTTGTGCGGTACGCGTTTTTGGCGCTCGGGATGTCGACGTCGAAGCCGTACATCTCGGGTGTGTACCCGGCAAAACTCGCCGGAACGAACGCACGGAATGTCGATTCGGGTAACGTGAGGGCCCGCCCCGTGCCGTACACCCACGTCGCCGAAAAGTCAACGCGGTCGGAAAAGCGGTGCATGAGCACCACCGAAGCGTCGTGGCGTCGGTCGTACGTGTACGGGAACCAATTGCCGCTGTTGATCTCGTCGAATTGTCGTTCCGCCCAGCTCAGCGTGTAGCCGATCCAGCCGGTGGTGCGGCCTTGTTTTTTCTGGAACAAAAATTCAAATCCGTAAGCCATGCCGATGCCTTGCGTCACCTGGTCTTCCCATTCGGCGTTGATGGTGTTGCTGAAGCTTGCACCTTCCCGGTAACTAAGCAGCCCGTCCATGGCCTTGTAATACCCCTCCACGCTGCATTCCACCGCGCCGAACGTTTTGGCCCAACCGGCGGCCCATTGCTGGCTTGATTGGGGGTCCACCCGGTCCGTCGCAGGTACCCACAGATCGGTTGGGAGGGAGAGCCCTTCGTTGGTGAGGAGGTGGACGAATTGGTTCATGCGGGCGTATGAAGCCTTGAGCGCCCCGCCGCCGGGGAGCCGGTAATTGAGGGCGACGCGCGGCTGCAATGACGCAAACGACGAGCCGTTGACTTTGAGCAGCGCCCCGTGAAGGCCGACGTTGGCCCTGAACCTCTCAGAGAAGGTGATCTCGTCTTCGATGTACACAAACTGCTCGACCGACCGAACGGCCTCCGCACCAAGCGTGGTGTCGATGCTGGGAAAGCTTTGGCCAAATTCCGCTTGGAACGTGGTGGCGCCGGGGTTGAATTGGTGCAGGGTGATGTTGCCGCCAAACCGCAAGTAATGCTTGTTGTTCAAGGCACAGTTGAAATCCATGCGGGCGGCGTAATCCAAGATGCCGCTCTGGTACAAACTCGCGAACCGTTCGGTGGTGGAGTCGCTGGCGGCGTTTTGGGTTTCAGAAAATTCTATGCCCGTGTTGAACGCGTACTCGCTGCGGGTCACCGTCAAGTTTGAAAACAGCTTGGGCGTCCACTCGTGGTTCCACCTGGCGGCCGCGACGCTGTTGAACCAATCAAGGCCGAAGTCGATGGAGGAACGGGAGGTGCCAAACTTCTCCGTCGAAGCGAGTCCAAAATCATCCGTCCCGTTGAAGAAGCTCAAATAAATGCGGTCCCGGTTCCCGACGCGCCAATTGACTTTTCCGTTCAAATCGTAGAAGAAGTACCGGGGGTCGGTGGTGATGTCCGGGTTTTGGCTGTTGATGGAAGCGATGATCGGATTGACCAAGAAATCGATGTACGTGCGGCGACCACTCAACATGAACGAGGCTTTGTCCTTAACGATGGGGCCTTCCACCATAAATTTCGAGGCGAGGACGGACACGTTCGCTGTGCCGTGAACCTCTTTCATGTTCCCGTCTTTCATGTTGACCTCCAGCACCGATGACAGTCGACCCCCAAAACGCGCGGGGAATCCGCCCTTGGTGATAGTCATCTGCTTGACGGCATCGGAGTTGAATACCGAGAAAAAGCCAAACAAGTGGCTCACACTGTACAGTGGGACGCCGTCCAGTACGATGAGGTTTTGGTCGGGACTGCCACCTCGCACGTAAAGCCCGGAAGTGCCCTCACCTCCAGATTGCACCCCGGGCATGAGCTGCAGGCTCTTCAACAGGTCGACTTCGCCACCTATGGCCGGTAACCGCCGTACCTGATCCATGGGGATTTCCACCTTGGACATCTGCACTTGGTCTTCGATTCGGTTGAATCCTTCCCCGGTCACCACCGCGTCCTCGATGGCCACCCCAGCACTCAATTCAAAATCCACTTTAAGGTTCCCGCTCAATTCGACCTCATA
>CAXREW010000049.1:0-3071 GCA_964229455.1 Flavobacteriaceae bacterium
GTAAACGCCAGCAATAGGGCGCGGGTCACGATGGAATGGCGTTCGTGGGAGGCGCTCATCTGGCAGTGGTTTGATGGGTGATGGCCTCCCGGTAAACGTCATCGTAGGCCTGGGCGACTGCGTCCACACTAAACATACTTTCGGCGTATTCACACAACGACTGAGCGTTGAATTGATCTGGATGTTGCGCACATTGGATGAGCGTTTGGGCCAGAGCAGACTCATCTTCCGAGGGGATGAGGGTCCCCCTTTCATCAGTGAGGTGTTCGCGAATACCGCCCACATCGGTTGAGAGCACGGGGATGCCACTCGCCCAGGCTTCAGGAATGACGCAAGGGAAATTCTCGTAACGGCTAAAAAGCAGGAGGGCATCGGAATGCCGCATGCGTTCTGCGACTTCCTCCAACGGGATTTCACCAGAAATTTCAACCACGTCGTCGATTCCCAGTTTTCTGGCTTGTGCCTCATAGGGTTTGGGGTCCCCGTCTCCAATAACAGCAACCCTCAGGTTGGAACAGAATTCCAAAGCGATGGCTGCGGCACGCAACAAGCCGCTGACGTTTTTTTGTTCGTCGTGCAACGAACTGATGTGCAAGGCATGGAAGGCCGTGGTATGGGGGCGCTGCGGCTCGGGACGAAACAACTGTGTATCCACGACGTTGGGCACGACAGTGTACTTGCCCAGCATCCCGAATGATCGCATGCTTCGGGCTAGATCATCCGTAACTGGACACAGCACGCGCGCCATTTGTCCGGTTAGTCGCATGGACCATTTTCCCCAGAAGGGAATGGATGAACGTTGATCTGCATGGTAAGCCGTCCAGTGCTCCGTGAGAACAAGTGGAATTCCCCATTTACGAGCAAGTTTTCGCGCAGCACGGCCAGCAGGGTAGGCCACATGCAGGTGAATCAAATCGAAATCCGACAACTCCTTCGCTGCCCTGAGCAAAGCCCGGGTGACTTGCCGAACCATGGGTTTGCGCGCTCGGAAGTAGAAGATGCGTTCCGTGTAGGTGCCGCAATCGCGCACCGTATTGGCCGGGACGACCTCGCCGGCCGGCACGGCTGCGGCGAACCAGACTTCACCGCCGTGGAGCGTCGAGATGGCCTGGACATGGCGCTCCACAAAGTTGCCCAAGGTGCCGTGCACCGCGCTGGGGTACCAGCTGGCGATGTGCAAAATGCGGGGGACGGTGGCGGATGCGGCAACCATGGGAGCCAAAGGTCGCAAGGATTTGGTTAAACCATAACGCGCCTTTGTCGTCTTTATTGATGGATTCCTGTAACTTTAGAGCATGCCTCGTATTTCATTGATTTTCATGTTGCTGTTGGGAACAGCGACGGCCACTTGGTCACAAGCCCCCACGTTTCACGCGGACATCGCACCCATCATTTACCAGAATTGCACGGAGTGCCACCGTACCGGTGAGATTGGGCCCATGCCGTTTACCACGTTCCAGGAGGTTAGTGAGTACAGTTCGTTTATCTCGTACGTGACTTCGACGGGCTACATGCCGCCCTGGACGCCTGACCCGGAGTATTCCACGCTGCGTGGGGAGCGGTTTTTGACGGAGGAGCAAATCGAATTGCTTGCGCAATGGCACGAGGCTGGTGCGCCGGAGGGAGATCCCGCCGATAACCCGGGGTTGCCAGACTTCCCTGAGGGCAGTCAGGTGGGCGATCCGGATTTGGTCATTTCCATGCCAGAGCCCTACGTCCACGGAGGTGACATGGGTGAGCAGTACCAAGTGTATGTCTTGGAAACGGGCGTGACCGAGGAAACGGAAATTCGGGCGGTAGAGATTCGTCCAGAAAATGGAGCCATCGCACATCACGCGCTCATCGCGTACACGGACAACCCCAATTCCATTGCCGAGGCAGAGGCGCTGGATGCAGAGACGCCAGAAGCAGGGTACGAGAGCTTTGGAGACTATGGCGTACCGGTGCAAGATTACCTCTTCGGCGGATGGGCACCGGGTGTGGAGCCAACGGTTTTCCCTTCAACGATCGGGAAGAAGATTGGTCCCGAAGGCCGATTTCTCTTGCAGATGCACTACGGTCCTACGCCGGTGGAGGAGTCGGACTTGACCGAGTTCAACCTGTTTTTTGCCGAGGATCCGGTGCAACGGGAAGTGGAGTTGGAAATGATGACGCCTGTGCACTTGACCGAGCCCTTCTTCATCCAGCCCAACGAAGTCAAAACCTTTCATGGCATCATCACCAATCCGCAGGACATCAGCCTCATCAGCGTGATGCCGCACTGCCACTTGCTGGGGCAGTCGTGGGAGGTGTACGCCGTTTCGGGCGACTTGACGGATACGATTCCTCTGATTTCCATCCCCCAATGGGATTTCAACTGGCAGGGCATTTACGATTTCCCAACCCTGAAGCACATTCCAGCGGGCTACAAAGTCCATGCGTGGTGCACGTATGACAACACCGCGGACAACCCCAACAACCCCAACGACCCACCGCAGTTTACAGCTTGGGGTGACTTGACGGGTGACGAGATGTACGTGCTGTTCTTCCAGTTCGTCGAGTACATGGAAGGCGATGAAAACATCACCCTGTCCACGGCCGATGAAGACACGCGCATCGTCTATCAAAGTGAGGTGCTATTCCCAGCGTGGCCGAACCCGGCGCGTGGCGGTCAAGAGGTGACTGTCAGCTGGCACTTGCATGAGCCGATGGAATTGACGCTCGAATTGTTGGACGTGCGCGGCCGTGTCGTGGACACGTGGTTGCCTATGCAGTCGTTCCCGCGCGGGCCTCACCAGCAATCCTTTGTGCTGGATGCATTGCAGTCGGGCACGTACTTCTACCGGTTGACCACGGCCGACGGTTTGGTGCGTAGCCACACGGTTCAAGTGGTGGATTGATGTGGCAGGTTTGGGTGTTTTTGGCGCCGCTGTGCCCGATTTGCCAAGACTACACGTTTTACCTCAACGCGCTTCACGAGCAGTGGAGTGTTGCAGAAGAACCGCAGGTAGAATTGGTCGGCTGGTTTCCGAACCCGACGGTCACCGATGAGGCCATCGACGAGTTTGCCGGTCGCGATGGTGTGGAATGGA
>CAXREW010000050.1:0-4960 GCA_964229455.1 Flavobacteriaceae bacterium
CCTTCTTCTCTTCTTCTGCATCGTCACCGGCGGCCTCAGCGGCAGGTGCTTCCTCAGCGGCGGCCTCAGCGGCAGGTGCCTCCTCCTCAGCGGCGGCCTCAGCGGCAGGTGCCTCCTCAGCAGCGGCCTCAGCAGCAGGTGCCTCCTCAGCGGCGGCCTCAGCGACAGGTGCCTCCTCAGCAGCGGCCTCAGCAGCAGGTGCCTCTTCCACTACCGCTTCTGTTGCAGCTACTTCAGCAGCAGCTGGTGCAGCAGCGGCCTTCGCTCCGCCACGGCGTGAGCGGCGTGAACGCTTCTTCTTCGCTTCAGTGCCGTAGATGTCGTTGAAGTCAACGAGCTCGATCATGCACATCTCAGCATTGTCACCCAAGCGATTACCGGTCCGGATGATGCGGGTATAGCCCCCATCACGGCTGGCCACCTTTGGGCCTACCGAACGGAACAACTCAGAGACAGCATACTTATTGCCGAGTGCACTGAATACGACACGACGGCTGTGCGTGGTGTCTTCTTTCGAACGCGTCACAAGCGGCTCAACAAACTGGCGCAACGCTTTCGCTTTGGCCACCGTGGTAGAAATGCGCTTGTGCTCGATCAGTGAGCACGCCATGTTGGACAACATGGCCTTGCGGTGTGCGGTCTTGCGACCGAGGTGATTGAAATTCTTATTGTGCCGCATGACTTCACTCTTTGTCGAGTTTGTATTTGCTCACATCCATTCCGAATGAGAGGTTTTTGTTCTCGACCAAATCCTCCAATTCCGTGAGGGACTTCTTACCGAAGTTTCGGAATTTCAACAGGTCGTTCTTGTTGTAGCTCACCAATTCGCCCAACGACTCAATGTCGGCTGCCTTCAAGCAGTTCAACGCACGAACACTGAGGTCCATGTCGCTCAACTTGGTCTTGAGCAGCTGGCGCATGTGCAAGCTGGTTTCATCGAATTCCTCGACTTCAACGCGCTCTTCGAGCTCGAGCGAAATGCGCTCGTCGCTGAACAACATGAAGTGTTGAATCAAAATCTTCGCAGACTCCTGCAAAGCGTCCTTCGGAGAAATGCTGCCATCGCACTCGAGGTGCAAAACCAGCTTCTCGTAGTCCGTACGCTGCTCAACACGGTAGTTCTCTACTTCGTACTGAACGTTGCGGATGGGCGTGAAGATGGAATCCATGGCGATGGTACCAAGGGCAGCGCCTTCGCGCTTGTTTTCTTCCGCTTGAACGTAACCACGGCCTTTGCCAATGTTCAATTCCAAGGTCAATGAAACCGACTCATCCATGTTGCAGATGACGTGATCGGGGTTCATGACCTGGAACGCTGAGGTGAATTGACCGATGTCGCCGGCAGTGAACGCCTTCTGGCCGCTCACCTTCACGGTAACGGTCTCGCCGTCGGTGCCTTCGATCTGACGCTTGAAGCGAACTTGCTTCAAGTTGAGGATCATCTCGGTCACATCTTCTTGGATGCCTTTGATGGTGCTGTACTCGTGCTCAACGCCGTCGATTTTCACGCTGGTGATGGCGTGGCCTTCCAAGGAAGACAACAAAATGCGACGCAAGGCGTTGCCTACGGTGATACCAAAACCTGGCTCAAGGGGTCGGAATTCAAAGGTGCCATTGAACTCGGTTGAGTCCAACATAATCACCTTGTCTGGTTTCTGGAAATCTAGAATTGCCATGTGTCTCAGGTTTTTGGATTACTTAGAGTACAATTCGACGATGAGGGACTCCTTGATGTTCTCAGGAATCTGCTCACGCGTTGGTACGCTGATGAATGTGCCGGACATGTTCTGCGTGTTCCAGTCCAACCACTCCAATCGCTTGGGGGCTGCACCGAGTGCGCTGGTGATGACCGTCATTGACTTGCTCTTCTCACGCACAGCTACAACGTCACCTGGACGCAAGCGGTACGAAGGGATGTTGACCACGTGGCCGTTCACCATGATGTGACGGTGCGTGACCAACTGGCGTGCTCCGCGACGGGAGTTCGCAATGCCCAAGCGGAATACCACGTTGTCCAATCGGCTTTCGCAGAATTGGAGCAAAATCTCACCGGTGATGCCCGGACGAGCGTTGGCTTGCTTAAACATGTTGGAGAATTGCTTCTCCAAGATTCCGTACGTGTACTTCGCCTTCTGCTTCTCAGCGAGCTGTACAGAGTACTCAGATTCCTTCTTTCGGCGGCGGGTGTTGCCATGCTGGCCAGGGCCATACGGGCGGCGCTCGAGTGCTTTATCTGGGCCGAAGATCGCCTCCTTAAAACGGCGGCTGATTTTTGATTTGGGTCCGCGGTAACGTGCCATATCGGATTACTGTTCTTAGGTTCGACGATGAGAATTAGACGCGACGACGCTTTGGTGGGCGGCATCCGTTGTGCGGGAACGGCGTAGCATCGATGATCTCGATGATTTCGATTCCCATGTTGTGCAAGGCGCGCATGGCGCTCTCGCGGCCCGCTCCTGGACCTTTTACAAATGCTCGGATTTTACGCAATCCGAGGTCGTGCGCTTCGCGACCGCAATCTTCCGCGGCAACCTGTGCAGCGTAAGGCGTGTTTTTCTTGGAGCCCCGGAAACCCATCTTACCGGCGCTTGACCATGAAATCACTTGGCCATTGTTGTTGGTCAGCGAAATGATGATGTTGTTGAAGGATGAGTGGATGTGGGCTTGGCCTGTGGCCTCCACAACGACTTTCTTCTTTTTCTTGACGTTCTTCGCCATCGTCTTAATTTTTAGGTGATCAGTTCCCGAGGGAACTCAATGAATGCGATTATTTCTTCTTGTTCGCAACGGTCTTACGCTTGCCCTTACGGGTGCGTGAGTTGTTCTTCGTGCGCTGTCCACGCAACGGCAAGCCGTTACGGTGACGGATGCCTCGGTAGCTACCGATGTCCATCAAACGCTTGATGTGAGATTGAACTTCCGATCGCAACTCCCCTTCCACTTTGAAACCCGTGGAAATGGCGTTACGGACCGCACCGATTTCATCATCGGTCCAGTCTTGAACTTTCTTGTCTTCTGACACTCCACATTCCGCGAGCAATTGAGAAGCTCGGCTACGGCCGATGCCGTAGATGTAAGTGAGTGCAATAACACCCCGCTTGTTGCGAGGAATATCGATACCAGCTATACGTGCCATGGGCGATGGGTTTGGCGACGACAGGATTAACCCTGACGTTGCTTCATTTTAGGATTCTTCTTGTTAATGACGTACAAGCGGCCTTTCCGACGGACAATCTTGCAGTCGGCAGTACGCTTTTTAAGGGAAGCACGGGTTTTCATAGTGCAATTATTTCTTGTATCTGAACGAGATTCGACCTTTTGTCAAGTCGTAGGGAGACATGTCCACTCGCACGCGGTCACCGGGCAAGATTTTGATGTAGTACATCCGCATCTTTCCTGAAATGTGGGCCGTGATGATGTGCCCGTTTTCCAATTCAACTCGGAACATTGCGTTGGACAATGCTTCGAGGATTGTTCCGTCTTGCGTTATGGACGCTTGCTTCGCCATATGATTTAATCTCTGGTTAGAATATCGTTTTAGTGTTGTAAGACTTTTTCTATTTCGTCAAAACTTGAGAGAACGTCCGCTTGGCCTTTGCGCACCACGATGTCGTGTTCGAAGTGTGCACTCACCTTGCGGTCCGCCGTCACAATCGTCCAGCCGTCTTCCAAGTGGAGTACTTCCTTTCGACCGAGGTTGATCATGGGCTCTATGGCCAAAACCATTCCGTCCATCAAACGCGGACCGTTGCCGCGTCTGCCGTAGTTGGGGACTTCCGGTGCTTCGTGCAACGAACGACCCAACCCGTGACCCACCAATTCCCGAACCACTCCGTAGCCGTTTTGTTCGGCGTGTTGTTGGCACGCGAATCCGATGTCTCCGATTCGCTTCCCAACCACCGCTTGCTCAATGGCAAGCCGGAGGCATTCTTTGGTGACGTCTAGCAGCTGCTGAACTTCCGGCGCAATCTCGCCCACCGCAAAGGTGTACGCACTGTCGCCGTAAAATTCATTCTTCAACACCCCACAATCGATGGACACGATGTCCCCTTCTTCCAAAGGCCGATTATCTGGAATGCCGTGTACGACCGCCTCATTGACGGAGGTGCACAGGGAGTTTGGAAATCCTCCATACCCCTTGAAGCCTGGTTCTGCGCCGTGGTCTCGGATGAATTCTTCCGCGACCGCGTCGAGTTCCAGTGTCGTGGCACCCGGACGAATCCGACTGGCCACGGCAGCTAACGTTTTCCCTACAAGCAAAGAACTTTCCCGAAGGAGCTCGACCTCTTCGTCCGTTTTGATATGCACGCGTCGGCCGAAACCCATTTCAGGTTATCCCGCAATACCACCCACAGGAGTCTGCGGACGGCCACGCAATTTTCCGGACTTCATCAAACCGTCGTAGTGACGTGAGAGCAAGTAGCTCTCGATTTGCTGAAGGGTATCCAGAATGACCCCCACCATGATCAACAGCGACGTACCGCCGAAGAAAATGGAGAAGCCTTGCGCTTTTGTTAATCCGAGGCTGAACACGATTGCCGGCAAAATGGCAATCAAGGCCAGCATCAATGAACCGGGCAACGTGATGTTGGACAACACACGCTCCAAGAAATCCGCTGTGGGCTTTCCTGGCTTCACGCCCGGAACGAAACTGTTTTGACGCTTCAAGTCATCCGCCATTTGGTTGGGGTTGACCGTAATCGCCGTGTAGAAGTAGGTAAAGACCACGATCATCACGAAGAAGATCAGGTTGTACCAGAATCCATTGAAATCAGACAAGCTCTGCAACGCCGCGTTGTCCTGGAACGTTTCACTCTGCGTCAGGTACAACGGCACAAACATGATCGCCTGGGCGAAGATGATCGGCATGACCCCTGCTGAGTTCACTTTCAATGGGATGTAGCTGCGCGCGCCTTCGCCTTGTGGGAGGTGCGTGCCACCCGCCTGCATCTTCGCCATC
>CAXREW010000051.1:0-9933 GCA_964229455.1 Flavobacteriaceae bacterium
TTTCACCGTTCAAGACAGTCTTGACGATGTAGTGGGGGCCGTGCTCAAGAAGTGCATGGCGTAGAGCCGCATTGTCCGCTCCTCTCAATCGACAGCAAACGATGTTCGATTGCGGATGCGCGAACAATTCCCACTGGGATCGCCGCTCAATCGCACGCGCGGCCGTTTGTGCCCGGTCGATGAGCCGGTCCACCAGGCTCTCCCACAAATTGTGGCCGTGAGATTGCCAAATGCCGAAGACAGCCACACTCAGCATGCGCTTGGTGCATTCAAATGTTCGTTTGCTCAGGTTCCACCACTCCTCCTGCTCGTTTTCGTACAAATACGCCGCCTCCTGACTGAACGCCGTGTAAGCGTCCGATCCGTTCCGATAGAACAGGCCGGTGCACAAAGCTGGGACACCAAGCATCTTGTGAAAGTCCATCGCCACCGAATCCGCATTTTCGATGCCCTTCAGCGGGGCTCTGTTGCGTTCCGAAAAGATTTGCGCCGCGCCGTGGGCGCCGTCCACGTGGAACCAGAGGTCGTTTTGCTGCGCAAACGAAGCGAGCATTTCCAAATCGTCAAATGATCCCGTTGAGGTGGTGCAGGAATTGCCAACCACCGCGATAACTTCCAGCCCTTGGGCCGTGGCCTCTGCGAGCGATTCCCGCAACGCTTCTGGGTCAATTTGGTGATTGCTCAGCGTGGGGACCTTCACGGTACCTGCCGCACCCCATCCCATCACCCGCACAGCTCGATCGACGCAGTAATGCGCCTGCTCACTCACCAAAACAGCACACGGCCGCGCGGAGCCGTCCCGCCAAGCGTTTCCTGTGGCCTTTCGTTGACGAGCGGCGAGCAAGGCAGTTAAGTTGGCCAACGTGCCGCCATGGCACAAAATTCCACTCGCCCCACTCCCCAAGCCCATGAATTTCGCCAATTCTTGCATCACCGCTTCTTCCATAGGGCTGCTTGCAGGCCCCATTTCATCAATGGCCATGCCGTTGTTGAGCAGCGCCGTTGCGGCTTGGAGCCACGCCAATTGCGGAAGCGGAACTGCCACCTGATGACCTGCGTACCGGGGATCGTGCAACCGATTGGATTGAGCCAACACCTCATCGAGCAAACTTGCCTTCCAAAGGGTGCCCGGTTCAACGCCAGAATTGTCTTTAAATTTTGATTTCCAATACGTTAAGCGCTCTTCCGGTGAGGAGAAAGGCAATACACAATCATGGCGCTTATCCTGTGATTCCGCCAGGTAATCCGCGAGCCGCTCAACCATTTGGTCCCCGCTTGCGCGGAAGGCATTCACTGTGTAAAAGTTCGACCAATGGTGCGGAATGCTCGGTTTTGAACAGGCTTTCATGTGCGAAAGTTCGGGCGATTGATGCGTACTTGAGTGTTTTTTGCTTTTCTTGCGTTCGGAAATTTCCTGAAACACAACACAACATCATGAAGAAACTCATGTTCACTCTGGCGCTCTCAGCGCTGGTTACGATGGGCGTTCAGGCCCAAAAGCAAATGGGCGATGAGCACAACATCGAGGTGGCTTTCACTCCCTTCGGAGGTAGCCCAATCGACGGATCAACGCTCAAGTACCGTAACTTCTTGGAAGACAACCGTGCCTTCCGTTTGTCACTCACCATGTCCAACTCCAACGACCTGCACGCTTGGTACCAGGACGGTGAAATCAACGAAGCTGATCCGGTCAGCCCACAGTTGAACATCAACACGAAGAGCTCAACCTTCGGAATCGCTCCCGGTTACGAAATGCACTTCGACGGCATGGATAACCTCTCTCCTTACATCGCATTTGAATTGCCGATCGTGATTGGCAACCGTTCGGATACGCAGGAGTTCTGGGGACCACAAGACATCAACGATGCCGGTCAGCCTGACCAATACATCGTTTGGAACTTGGGCAACGAGCAGGGCTTTACGCAAGTCGGGTTCAACATCCTCTTCGGTGCGGACTACTACTTCTCAGACGCCATTTACCTCGGGTTCGAAGCCGGTCTCGGATTCAGCAGCACGTCGTTTGGCAACCACAGCATCACCACCGACAACTTGACGGCATTCAACATGTACTTCAACAACGCCTTCTCTACAGAAGCTGCTGGCGCTGAAGTTGCAGGTGAATTCGTAGGCCAATTGCCATTCAGCGCATTGGACGGTGTGATTTACAACGAGTACTGGCCTGACGGTGCAGGTTCTGACGACCTGTACTACCCTTGGCCAAACCACATCAGCAACACCACCATCGGAAACGTATTCCAAGGTGCATTGCGTGTAGGTTTCTTGTTCGACTAATACACAGCCAACAACATTTGAAAAGGGCGGCGCCAGTGGTGCCGCCTTTTTTGTGTCCGGATGGTTCCAGTCGTTGTACCTTGTTTCCATGGAATTGGAATTTCAAGGGGTGGCGTTTCAGGCCAGCGGAGCTGCCAACGAAGACTTGAGCATCACCATGGGTGATGGACACGGCTCACGCGCTTGGTACGTGGATTTCATGAAGCTTCAGGTGGTGAGGGCCAACGGGTTTTTAGGATCCGTTGCTGAAGGCGGCTCGGTGAATTTCAGAGATGTGCAATTCAACCCGCACGGCAACGGTACCCACACGGAATGCTTGGGGCACATTTCGCCAGAGGCTCATTCCGTCAATGAAATCACATTCCCGTTGCTCATGCCCTGCCTGGTGGTCAGCGTATTCCCCGAAGCCCGCAACGGCGATCAAGTCATCACGGAACGCGAATTGGCATTGTCCATTTCGCAGCACTGGAGCTTGCAGTCCACCCTTCCGCCGGCGATCATTGTCCGCACCCTGCCTAATGACAAGTCCAAAGTCGGACGCAACTGGTCCAACACGAATCCGCCTTACTTCGATGCAGAAGCCATGACCTGGCTCGTCGAACGCAGTGTAGATCACTTGCTGGTGGATCTCCCTTCAGTCGACCGCGAAGTAGATGGAGGTGCTTTAGCGGCTCACCACGCCTTTTGGACCTACCCGGACAACCCTAGGCGCCAATCGACCATTACAGAGCTTATTTTCGTCCCAGAAACGCTTCAGGACGGCCGTCACTTGCTCAACCTTCAGACCGCGGCGTTTGATATGGACGCAACACCGAGCCGGCCCGTGGTGATTCCCTGCAACCAAATTTGAACCATGAAACATTTTCTCATTCCTGCAGCCCTTGTATTGGGGCTCGTTGGCCTGAACAGCTGCACGCAGTTGACCCAAACGGCGCGTTTGGCTGAAGGTCCCGTCGTACTCGGCGTGGATACCATCCGCGGCCACGTTAATGTCGACACAACGACCAGCCTCATCGGCATGGCGTCGACCACTCATATCTTGGGGTTCATCCGCCTCGGTAATAACGAGTTTGCAGACTACCCTGGGCTCAATTTGGGCTTGGCGGGCGGACACAGCCGTGAGAAGCGTGCCGCCGTGTATCAAGCCTTGGATGGAACCAATGCCGATGTGCTGGTGAATCCGAAATACATCGTGCGTGAGCAACGCGCCTTCTTGTTCCGCAAGACGACCGTTCAAGTGGCTGGTTTTGGGGGTAAATTCGTTTTTGAATGAACCGGTTGACGCTGTTTGCGGCAGGGGTGGCGGTTGCCTCGGCCTGCGGCGCTCAAACCCTGGATCCCAGCCTACTCAAGAACACGGAATCCCGCCAAAGTGGATTCCATTGGGATTTCGATGCAGATAAAGCCACCGGCAAACGCTTCACGGTGGAAGGTGTATTTTGCCTGAACAGCTACAGCTGGTCGCCCATTGATTACAACGAGAGCGATGCCACCATCCGACAAACGGTCGAGCGCATACGTCCGGATTTCAGCTCAGGCGAACTGCAGAACACCCTGAATGACATGGAGTACAATGTCATGTGGACGTTTCGCAATGCTAGCGGAGGAGGTGGCCAACAAATAGGCCCGCGTCTTCTTCGCGTGCGCTACCAACCCGTTGAAACCCTCCCTGTCGAAATCTCCGTTGGATTTGGTCGGTCCATAGCCCTTTTCTATGCGAAGAGCCAATTGCAGGCAACCGGGTCAACCATCGGCCTCAACCAAACGGACCTGATGGCCACCGCGTTCACCGACCATTACTTTCACCTCCGCGCCATCTACCAAGGGTGGTGGGGCAATGAGCAGCCGCGGGTCACACCGAGTTGGAACCCCACGCTGGTCGAAATCGGCGCGGGTTACGCCCCCACTCATCGCTTCAAATTCACAGGAGCAGTAGGTGTGGTGCCCGGAGCCGAGCAAGCCGCACAAGATTGGCAGTTTGACGCTTGGGAACAAGGAGTAGACCAAAGCATCACCGAGATCAGCGACGTCCTCACCACGACGCAATTCGTTTTTGGCGCTCAAATGCGCATTGGTTCAACGATGTGGGGGTTTGAGCAGCGGTGGTTTCACTTCCTGGGTGACACCCGAGAATACATTCTTGCCGGCGCATCGAACACCTCAACACCGAGCTATTTCTGCATGAGCATCGGCATTCAACTCTAACTCGTCTATTAGGCTGGTTGAAGCAAAAAAAAGCCCCGCAGTTGCGGGGCTTTCTTGTATTAAAAGGTGATGCGCCTTAGTTGACGTCCCACCAGAGTTTTGTTTCCAACAGGTCCGTTGCACCGGCATCTGTCGCTGCAGACCAGTTCGCACCGTTGAGCGTTTGCTCATCGAGTGGGTACCACATACGAGTAGGAACGTTGCCGTCTCCTGCCAATGCACCGTCAGCACATGGGAGCAGTACACCGAAGTCCAAACGACGGTACTCAGCCCATCCTTCGTAACCCTGCATGTACAATGCCACCCACTTTTGGCGACCGATTTTGGTCTTCCAATCGCCTTCAGCCGTTGCGTAGGCAACAGCATCCTGAGCGGTGTAGTCCGCAATCGCAGCCTCGTCCGTGATGCCCCAGAAGTTCATGTTCAACGCAATGGCCGCGTTGTAGTGCTCTTCTGCTGACAAGATGCTCGTCCAGCCACGCTCAGCAGCCTCCGCTGCTAAGAAGTGCGTCTGCGCCGCATCAAACAGGATGCCTGGGAAATCGGCTGCCAAAATCGCCGCACCGCGCTGCGATACGTCGTCGTTCATGGTGATGGCTGCATTGGCCTCGGTCAAACCGTAAACCTCACCAACGTAACCGCCGCCGTTTGCTGCCTCAGCGTAGTACACGCCAATGCGCGGGTCGTTCAATGAAGCCAAGTAGTCCACCATAGTGTTGGACGCTGCGAAGTCGTTTCGCGTTTTGTAATCTTCATTGATTGGATTATTGTTCGGTGCACCGCTCAAGTACGAGAACAAGGTGTTGTCTTCGTTGCCTGCGATGATCATGCCCGAGCCCAATGCAGCTTCAGCTGCTGCTTGTGCAGGACCTGGGTTGACATCGGCCATGCGCATGGCAACACGCAACTTCAGCGAGTTGGCAAACTTGGTCCACTGGTCCATGTTGCCACCATAGATCTGGTCGCCTTGTGGCCCAGCTCCACTGGTCATGCCGTCCATCGCGTCATTGAGCATCGTGATCAACGCAGCGTAGACATCCGCTTGGCTGTCATAAGCTGGCGTCGTATTGCTGACACCTTGCAACGCTTCCGACATCGGAATATCGCCAAACGCATCCGTCAAGTGCTGGTAAATCCACGCTTGCAGGATTTTGGCCACTGCGATTTGGTTCGCATTGTCGCCATAACCCGCGTAGTCGCCAGCGCTGTCGCCGGAGTTGAGGTCGATGATGGTCTGCAAGTCCTGCAACGGACCAGCGTAAAACGAAGCCCAAGCGCCGTTCGCTGTCGCATCGCGGTACTGGTAACGGCTCTCGTTAGAGTATTGGTTTGAGCTCCAGTATTGTGCAGTTTGCATGCCGCGGCGGCTGCCCCAGAACGAGTCGTAGACCCGGTCCATGGTCTCCTTCTGCGCACTGGTCAACAGGAAGCCTGTGGACACCGCGGTGGGCTCGTTGGGATTGGTGTTAATCTCCTCGAAGTCCTTGCGGCACCCCGTGAAGGCAAGGGCTCCAATCAAGCCCACCAGGAAGAAAATTTGCTTATTCATTTTCATAATCTTTTATAAGGTGGGAATTAGAGGTTGAACTTCAAGTTGAAGCCAATGGTGCGCTCAGCAGGAAGCTGACCACCCTCGAATCCTTGTACGTTAGAAGAAGAGGTTGCCACCTCAGGATCGATGTGAGGAACGTTTTTGTGCAAGATGGCCAAGTTGCGTCCGTATACACCCACACTGATGTTGCTGAATGGCAAGCCACTCGTCATGCTCTCTGGCAAGTTGTAGTCCAATCGCAACTCACGCAACTTCACGAAGCTCGCGTCGTATTGGTCAGCCGCGTGGATGACGTATCCTTGGTTGTAGAAGTAGTGGCCTTGCGCAGAAATGGTGGTCTCATTAGCAACAGCTGATGCTGATTCCTCACCGTTGGCGTCCAAGTACGTGATGGCACCGACGTTGCCGTCTTCATCCACTTCGTACGTGCCGTAAACACCTTCAACGGTTACACCGTCTTCACGGATGCTGCCTTCAGCCGTTTCAGCCAAGGTACCCGAGTACTTACCCCACTGGTTCGAGTAGCTGTGTACAGAGCCGCCTTTCTGGAAGTCGACCAATGCACTGAACGAGATGTTCTTGTACTGCATGTCAGACCATACACCACCGGTGAAGTCCGCCAAGATGTCTCCGATTGGAACAACACCTGGTGTGCGCAAGTAGCGACCGTTGGTTCCGACCAATTTGTTGCCATTGTCGTCGTATACGAAGTCGTAACCGTAGAATGTGCCGAGTGGCTGTCCTGGACGTGCTTCCAAGGTCACACCGAAGAGGCTGGTGTAACGGATGTTCTCCACACCGTCCGCCAACTCAAGCAGCTCGTTGTTGTTCTTCGCGAAGTTGACACCGAGGTCCCATGTGAAGTCCTCGGATTGGATCAACGTTCCTGAAACGGCCAATTCAACACCGCGGTTCTGCGTTTTACCCGCATTCAACACCGCGCTGGTGTAGCCCGAAGCAGCTGATACTGGTACGTTGAAGATCAAGTCCTCGGTGATGTTGTTGTAGTACGTTGCATCGATACGCAGGCGATCCATGAAGAAGTTCAACTCGGTTCCGATTTCGAAACTGGTCGTCTTCTCAGGGCGCAAATCCGGGTTGTTCTGTGCGTTCGGTACAGAGGCTGAACCGCTGCTTCCGAAGTTCGGGTTCACCCCGTACGTCAAACCTGTCTGGTACGGGCCTGTATCGTTACCAACCTGTGCCCAACCCAAACGCAACTTACCGAAGCTCAAGCCCTCGATGTCAGCAACCTCGCTGAATACGTAGCTAGCCGTAGCCGATGGGTAGAAGTAGCTGTTGTTCTCGGCTGGGAGTGAAGAGCTCCAGTCGTTACGTGCCGTCACGTCGATGAAGAGCGTGCGCTGGTAACCGATGCTGGCAGAACCGAGCAACGAGTTGATGACCTTGCTTTCTTCGTAGTCACTGATCTGGTAACCGTCACCGCCATTGGCTACGTTGTAGAGGCCTGGGGTGTTCAATCCGCCCAACGTGTAGGCGCCGAATCGCTTGTAGTCGCGGATGCGCTTGTTGACACCCACGAAACCAACCACGCTCAAGTCCGAGTTGATCTCCTTGTTGAAGTTCAAGTACGCGTCCAAGTTCGTTTCTTGGAGTTGACGCGTGTACTCACTGTAAGAAGATTCACGTACACCACCTACAGCGATGCGATGACGGCGGTCGATGTAGAAGTCCGTGAGCGCGCGGCCCATAAAGCTCAAGTTGTCGTTGATCTTGTAATTCAACGTCAGGTTACCGAATACGCGGTCGCGCTGGTCATCCTGTACGTTTTGGTAACGCTCCCAGAATGGGTTGTCGAAGTAGTTCGGTGCGGGGTCTGTTGGGCTGTTGCGGTTCCACGTACGCTGCGTACCATCTGGGTTGATATAGTTGCGCAAACGGTCCATGTCCAACTGACGGTGGAACCACTGCGTAAACTGAGACATCACCGACTCACCGTATCCAGTCAATGGACGGCCCTGGCCTTTCTGCTGAACGTAATTGGCTGAAACGCTTGCGCTCAGCTTTTCGCTCACTTGGCTGTTACCAGCAAAGCTCAACGTGTTGCGGTTCAACGAGCTGTTCTCGTATACACCGGTCTGGTCGTGGTTCGTGTAACTCAATCGGAATGAGCTCTCGTCCGTTGAACCGGTTACGCTTACGTTGTTCGAGTAAAGAACACCTGTTTGGAAGAAGTCAGCAACGTTATTAGGGTTGGCCTCCCAAGGGCGGGTCTCGCCAAATCCTTCGTCGCCTTCATAGTCGTACCAGCTATCCCAGTGTCGAACGTTTGCTGTGCCGTCCAGTGCTGGACCCCAGCTTCCGTCCAATGCGTAGTCAGGAATGTAGTTGCCATCGATGGTGTCTGCCCAGCTTGTGCTTGGGCCACCTCCGTAGCTGTTCTGGTAGTCTGGTATAATGAACACGTCATTGAATGCAACCGTGCTGCTGACCGAAACACCCAATCCGGATTTACCGGAAGAGCGGTGGCCTTCACCGGTCTTCGTCTTGATGACGATGGCACCGTTTGAAGCGCGCGAGCCATAGAGTGCCGCAGCCGCTGGACCTTTCAAGACCGTGACCGACTCAATGTCATCAGGGTTCAAATCCTGCATCGCGTTACCGTAGTCGTAACCACCAACAGATCGCTGCTGGTTTCCGCTTGAGTAGTCCGAGTTGTCCATTGGCACTCCATCCACTACGAAAAGCGGTTGGTTGTCGCCGGTGATCGAACTGGCACCACGCAAAATGATTTTTGACGAAGAGCCGATTGCAGTACCCGATGTGACCTGCACACCAGCAATCTTACCGGTCATCGACTTCACAACGTTGTCGGTTTTGGCTTCGGTGAAGGCATCGTTGCCCAGCTCTTGGACCGCATAGCCCAACGCTTTCTTCTCACGGGACACCCCGAGAGCGGTTACCACAACCTCGTCAAGGTCAACACCAGCGGCAAGGCTCACGTTCACCACACTGTTGCCTCCGCAAGCCACGCGCTCTGTTCCGTATCCGAGGAAACTGAAGATGAGCTCGTCACTGGCAGCATTGGCCGTGATGGAGTAAGAACCGTCGGCATCAGTGAATACACCTACGCCTTCGCCGGAAACAACAACGGCAACACCTGGCAATCCGTCACCGGACGCTCGGTCGGTCACCTTACCGGTCACCTTGCCTTGGGACCATGCTGCTCCACTGAACAGCACCGCCGCAAAGAGTAATAATCTTGCTTTCATTTATCAGGATTTAAAATCTGTCTCGAAGACATTGTTTAGCACTAGCAAGAAACCAATTAGAGGCCACGGTTTACCATTTCTTAACCTGAACTTATCCTCTGCATCATGTTGATGAGGGCCTCATATTTTTCACAGCGCGCCAAAGAACTTGGTTCATCGTGGTTTTTCTCCGTTTAATCAAACAAAGTGGCGGGTCTATCAAACGCCTTCCAACAAGTCGTTCTTGAAAACTCCTTAAATCGTGTCTCGATGACACGAAAAAAGCATCGAAAATTGTGACATCAATCACCAATATTTTTTGGAATGAAACAATTACTTACTCTTTGCGCTATCGCGCTTTTCGCAGTTGCTTCAACTGCACAGGACGCTGCACCATTGCAGGAAAAAGGAACTTGGTACCTCGGTACTGCCAACGCTACTGAAGTATTCAAAATCTTCTCAAGTGAAGGCATGACCGTTGATCCATTTGTTGGATACGCTGTCGCCGACAACATTGGGGTCACTTTGGCGTTGAGCTCAAATTCTGATACAGCGCCTGGGGCTGATGGCACCGACGTCACATCATCGTCATTTGAAATTCGCCTCGGCGGAGCTTACTTCTTTGGAGACAATTACTATGGTCAAGCGCAAATCATTTCAGGCAACATGGAC
>CAXREW010000052.1:0-3959 GCA_964229455.1 Flavobacteriaceae bacterium
TCATCGCAGCCGCGGAAATCACCAACGCAGACGCCATTCACCCGGGCTACGGCTTCCTATCTGAGAACGCTGAATTCTCCCGCATCTGCAGCGAGAACAACATCAAGTTCATCGGGGCGAGTCCGGAAATGATTGAGGCCATGGGCGACAAGGCTTCGGCCAAGGCCACCATGAAGGCCGCTGGTGTCCCGACCATTCCCGGCAACGAAGGCATCCTCGAAAGTTTGGAGGAGGCAACCAAAATCGCCAACAAAATTGGCTACCCCGTCATGCTGAAAGCCACTGCTGGTGGTGGAGGAAAAGGCATGCAGGTGTGCCACGATGACGAAGGCCTCGCCGAGGGATGGGAATCCACCCGCCGCGAAGCTGGAGCGGCTTTTGGCAACGACGGTATGTACATGGAGAAATTCGTGGTCGAGCCTCGTCACATCGAAATTCAGGTTGCCGCCGACCAACGCGGAAAGGCATGCCACTTATCTGAGCGCGATTGTTCCATCCAGCGCCGCCACCAGAAGCTGGTGGAGGAAACGCCATCTCCGTACATGACGGACGAACTCCGTGAGAAAATGGGGGAAGCGGCCATCAAGGCGGCAGAAGCCGTGAAGTATGAGGGCGTCGGCACCGTGGAATTTTTGGTAGATGCCAACCGTGATTTCTACTTCATGGAAATGAATACGCGCATCCAGGTGGAGCACACCATCACGGAAGAAGTGGTCAACTACGACCTCATCAAGGAGCAAATCAAGTTGGCGGCGGGCGAGAACATCAGTGGAAAGAATTACTACCCGCAGATGCACGCCATCCAGTGCCGCATCAACGCAGAAGACCCTGCGCGCAACTTTGCTCCGTGTCCTGGACGCATCACGGACTACCATGCCCCGGGCGGACACGGCGTTCGATTGGACACGCACGTGTACTCCGGATACCAGATCCCTCCATTCTACGACTCGATGATTTCAAAGCTCATCGTTGTTGCTCAGACCCGGGAGGAAGCCATTTTGAAAATGCAACGGGCCTTGGACGAGTACGTCATTGAAGGCATCAAAACGACCATCCCATTCCATCAGCGCCTCATGCGCCACGACCGCTTCCGCAGCGGAGATTTCACCACGAAATTCATGGAGGAGGAAGACGTTTGATTTCCTTGTGCCCTCAACGAAAAAAGCCGGTCAACGCGATCGGCTTTTTTTGATGATGTTCGTTGTGGATCGGCCCGGCACTAGAGGAATCACCTCCACCCGTCCGCCGCGCTCACGCACCTCTTCGGAGCCGACAATGAAGCCGCGTTCGCCTTTGCTGGCCTCCGGATCGTAATCACCCCCTTGGACCAACACGTCGGGCTGCACCGCTGCAATCAGGTCCGCCGGCGTTTCCGTTTCGAAAACGATGACCGCATCCACGGCCTGCAAGGCTTCGAGCACGGTTTTGCGGTCCGCCGCTTCGTTGATGGGGCGTTCGGGGCCTTTGCCCAACATCCGTACGCTCGCGTCCGAATTCAAACCGACCACCAATCTGCCACCCAAGGCTTTTGCTGCTTGTAGGTAGGTCACATGCCCGGCATGCAAAATGTCGAAGACCCCGTTGGTGAAGACGATGGTCTCATCGGAAGCCCGCCAGGCGTCAATGAGTGCTTGTTCTTGAGGTGTCATGCGCGGTCTTTTCTCAAGCGGTACACCAGCAGGTAGATGTACGCGATGCCGCCCATGGTGACGATCATCGCCGTCTGGGTAAACCAAATGATGTTTGCTACGGCAAGGCCGAGCGCCTTTCCAAAGCCCAGGGCCATGAAACCCGACATGACCGCCCATTGGTAAGAACCAACCCCGCCAGGAGCTGGGATGACCATGCCAAACCCACCGGCGACCATGATGAACAAGGCCTGCAACACTGTGATGTCTTGCACCTCATCAAAGGACTTGAAAATGACCCACGCCATGAAAAAGTACATGAACCAAATGAAGAACGTATGGGCCATGAAGCGTCCTTTCTGCTTCATGTGGCGGATGCTGTTGAGCCCGTTCCACACCCCGGCCAAAAACTCCGCAATGCGCTGTGCAAACGGCAAGGCCATGAGCGCTTTTCGTTTCCACATCATGATGCCCACCAACCCCAAGGCGACGGCACCCAAGGCAATAAGTTTACTCAAATCTGGCAGTACAGCGCCGTCCAGCAATTGGACAAACGCCGGCAAATTCCCCAACACAGCCGCTGCGGTTAACACCATAAGAAAAGCGAAGTCAATCACGCGTTCGCTGATCACCGTGCCGAACAGCTCATCCACCGGAATGTCATCGGTTTGGTTCAATGCAGCACACCGTGCCAGTTCTCCGCTGCGCGGCACAAACGTGTTGGCGAAGTATGCGAAGGCCACCGCGTGTACGCTTCGCGCCTTGCCTGCCTTTCGTCCCAGCGGTTCGAGCAAAATGCCCCAACGCAAGCCGCGGCTGACGATGGCCAAGTACCCCATAACAAACGAAGCAGCAATTCCTTCCCAACGCGCTGAACGCATGGTTTCCCAGAGCGCTTCCTTGTCGTCAATGAACGAGAACGCCCCGTAAAACAACACCACCCCGATGCCGAGGGATATGACGTAGGTAAGGACTTGTTTGGCCTTCATGCTCGCAAATTACGAGATGAGGCGATTGGTTTCGGTATCGGGAAAGACCAAGGTTGGTTTGTGGACAGCCGCCTCCTCCGGCGTCATGTGGCCATAGGCTATGACAATGATGATGTCGCCCACCTGCACCCTCCGCGCCGCAGGGCCATTGAGGCCCACCTGGCCAGAACCGCGTTCCCCAACAATGGTGTAGGTCTCGAACCGTTCGCCGTTGTTGATGTTGACGATTTGCACCTTTTCCCCTTCATACAATCCTGCAGCATCCAGCAAATCAGGATCCAATGTGATGGAACCGATGTAGTTCAAATTCGCTTGCGTCACCGTCAACCGGTGCAGCTTTGATCGTATGAGGGTAACCAACATGGGCGCAAAAGTACGAATTCACTTGCCGCGAATGGTCCTTGTTCGTGGAAATGTAATGGGTCAATCCGCAGCTTCCACCCATCGCACCTCTACCCGGCGCCGATCGGCTTCATTGGCTCCTTCTGTGGCCACGCCGTGACCACTCCAACGAATGCGGGAAGGGGCGACGCCCGCCCGTTCTAACACGTGGGCTGTTTCCTCGGCCCGCTGCTCACTCAGTACTTGGTTGCGCACCACTTCTCCTTGCGCATCGGTGAACCCGTGCACTTCAAAATACCCCCTTTGCGCGGCCCAATTCAATCCATCAAGCCACCGCTGCAGCTGCAGTTCTGCAGTGCCCGACAGGCTGAATTCAGCTGTGGCGAATTTCACCTGGCACGTGGGCACGTCGCCCTGCCATCGGGCGGCATCCTGACCAGACGGCCGCGGCCAACGTTCAAGGGCATCCAACGGCAGCAAATCAAAGACGAACGCCGCCCCGCCTTCAATGCGGTAACTGCGCACGCGTTTCCATCCGGGCCAATGGGGTTCGCCGCAATCCACCCGGCCACACCGCTCATACACATGGCAGATGGCGCCGTCTGGAATGGCCCTCCCCGACTCCATGCTCACCTGCACCTCCAACGCCGCATCCAATGCCACAGTACCCAAGACCAATCGGCCCTGCGCATCGGTTGGCTGACGCAACACCAGCGCCCCCGCCCGATCGTGAATCTCGAACTGAGCAGCCTTGACCGGAGCCCGACGGTACACGACCTCCACAGCCAATTCCTTCATTCGCTTTTTGCCCTCTTCGGCCCTGGCCCCCACCCAAAACAAATCCACACCTCCTCCGCCCATGCGAACCGCTGAAACATAGTAGCCGTGGTCCACATGGTCGCCAGCTGGAACCGCAGCCAACTCATCGCCGGCGGTATTTACGCCTTCTTTCAGCCCCGTGCATTCGGCATAGTGCGAGCGTCGATCCGATCGGTAGACG
>CAXREW010000053.1:0-4279 GCA_964229455.1 Flavobacteriaceae bacterium
CGAGACCAAGCAGGTCGTTTACGTCAAGCGCCAATAGGACCACAGGGCGGGCATCGCCCCAATCGCATGGGCCTAAAAAAGAAGAAGGGAAACCCCTTCGGGTCTCCCTTCATAACCTGCAAGAAATTGAAACCAACACAGTATTCTCAGACCGTGTCTGCAACAAAGACGAAGAAGAAAACGGGGGGTTGCCTGTTTTTTTTTAAAAAAACAGCGTGAATCCATAAACAACTGAAAAGCAGTGGTTTATGTGTTGAATTTATAACCAACACCTCGCACCGAGGTGAAGTGAACCGGGTTTTTTGGGTCCTTTTCAAAGTATTTGCGAAACGTAACGATGTGGTTGTCGATCGTTCGGGTATTGGGGAAGGCGTGGTAGCCCCAGACAACTTCGAGGATTTCTTCACGGCTGACGACTTGTCCTGCTTTGGAAATCAACAGGCGGAGGAGTTGGCTTTCGCGCTTGGAGATGCGCTGCGCCTCGCCCGCGTGGGTCACGATTTCAAACGCGTCAAAATCGATGGAACCGCCGTCCTCAAAATCGAACGACTGGAGTACCTCCGTGGCTTCACTCCTCTGCGAGCGAAGCAGCCGTTGAACCCGCAAAATGAGTTCCTCGATGTGGAAGGGTTTTCCGAGGTAATCATCGCCTCCAGCCTTGAGCCCCTCGACCCGGTCTTCACCGTCGTTTTTGGCGGTTAAGAAGAGAATGGGAAGCCGTGACCCTTCGGTTCGGAGGGATTTGCAAACGGCGATGCCGTCCAGCTTGGGCATCATCACGTCGAACACCGCAGCATCCAATCGGTGTTGCCGTGCCAAAGCCAGCGCTTCTTCGCCGTTCTCCGCTTCCACGACATGCCAGCCTTCCCGAACAAAATTCAGCTTGACCGCTTTGCGCATGGCGGCATCGTCTTCCGCGAGGAGGATGCGCACTTGCTGTTGGTCGGGGCTTTCCATGGTGTAAATTTCGGACGAAATTGAATCCCTCTGAAATGGACGCCAAATCAAACGACCTGCGCGGTGTGCCCACCATTGCCGATGCCATCGGATTGGAGGTGCTAGAAGTGAATGGAGAACAGGTCAAGGGACGACTGCCAGTGGATCACCGGACGCATCAACCTTATGGCTTGCTGCACGGCGGGGCCAGTGTGGTTCTCGCCGAAACGCTCGGCTCGGTTGGCTCGCATTATTTGGTCGCTGACCAAAACAAAGCAGCGGTAGGCGTCGAAGTCAACGCCAACCATGTGCGCAGCGTGCGCAGTGGCTGGGTCTATGGCGAGGCGAATCTGGTCCACAAAGGGGGGAAGATGCACGTGTGGTCCATTGACATTCGCGATGAGCAAGAGCGCTTGGTTTGTACCAGCCGACTCACGGTCATGATCATCAACAAGCCAAACCAAGGATAAATTGAGCGAACAAGCGGGGGGAATATGGTGGCGGCGACCGGGTGAACAACACGTAAACCGACTGGAACTGGCCGAAGACGGCGATGTGGTTTTTCGGTTTGCCCCGTTTCAAACCACTACGGAATGCCCTTCGCTGAAAATGAAGGGTCGCACAGTTGTTGCTGAGTTTCCGGTGCCCGGCACCATCACCTCGTTACCAGAAGGGTCTTGCGAGGGGGCAAGCCAACACGAACACGAGCAAACGGTCCAGCGGGCCCTCGACGCCATCGAAGCGGGCACGTTGGAAAAGGTCGTGGTGAGCCGCTCCGAGTTCTGGGAAACCCACCGGACGCCAGAAGAGGTGTTCCAAGCGAAATGCGTAGCCTACCCCGATGCGTTTGTCTATTTGTTCGCACATGATTCAGCGGGGGTGTGGATTGGGGCAACGCCCGAAGTGTTGCTAGTCCAAGCTGGCGAGCAGTTTGAGACCACCGCCTTGGCAGGAACCAAAGCGGACGCACAGCGCGATTGGACAGACAAAGAGCGCCATGAACAAGCGCTGGTTGCGGACTTCATTGAGCAAAATGTCCGTGGTCGGAATGCCTCCGATGTGCGCATCAGCGAAGCCACCTCCATGGCCTACGGCTCCCTTCAACACTTGCAATCTAACATTTCGTTTCGTTCAGAAGAGGAGGTGGACTTCTGGTTGGATGCCCTGCACCCTACGCCGGCGGTTGGAGGAACCCCTCGTGCCAAGGCACTTGATTTCATTGCCAATTATGAAGCCGGCGAACGCCGGTACTACACGGGTTTTTTGGGAACCACGGAGGGCGACCGGGCGGCGTTTTACGTGAACCTCCGGTGCATGCAGTGTTTTGCGAATGGCTTTCGATTGTTCGCTGGCGGAGGAATCGTAGAGGGCTCCGATCCGTCCAAGGAGTTGAAAGAGACCCGCGATAAGATTGAATCCATCCGGGCCGGTATCGCTGCACAATAGCTGAGATCGCGCCGTACCTTTGCGGCATGTTAACGACCGACCACCTCGGGGCATCTGTTTTATTGAAAACGTGGGTGGCATGTGGCCTTCGGGACGTGGTCGTTTCACCGGGTTCTCGCAATGCGCCATTGGTCATTGCAGCCAACGCCCATCCTGAAATTCGGTTGTTCACGGCGCTGGACGAGCGCTCGGCTGCTCACATGGCCCTCGGGATGGCCTTGTCAACCAACCGGCCCGCCGCGGTGGTCAGCACCTCGGGCACTGCGGCCATCAACCTCGGTCCCGCTTTGGCGGAGGCGTACTTCAGTGGCATCCCTTTGCTGAGCGTAACGGCTGATCGACCGGTCGCTTCGCGGCGCACAGGCCCGGGACAGTTTGTACACCAGACGAATTTATTCGCGGCCCATACCGTCATGTCACTGGAAGTCGATGAGGCCAGCCAGGGGGTGGCGGATATCGAACAACAGGCCTTGGCGGCCTGGACGGCAACGGCCCAAGGCCCCGTCCACGTCAATGTCCCATTCGAAGAGCCTTTGTACGGAAGGGCTGAGACGGCATCGATTTCACTCACTTCGCCAGTTGTTACAGACGTAGCACTGCCCATGCCCGAGGGGTTGATGGATGTTTTGAGCTGCCACGATCCGAGGGTGTTGGTGCACGTGGGTCCCCTCGGCGATGGTCAATTGAATGCGAACGTTGTGCGCGCCTTGGAGGAGCGTTTTGCACTGGTGGTTGACGTCTTTGGCTGCACCCAGGGTGACGCCGAAAGCAGCACCATGCGCTGGATGTGTGGGTGGGACGAGGAATGCGCTGCGGCATTCGCTCCTCAAGCCATTGTAACGGTGGGACTGCCCCCCATGGACAAGGCTTTTCGAGCGCAGCTCCGGCGCTGGAACGCGCCGCACTACCACATCGGCACCGAGGCCCTCAGTTGGGACATGTTCGGCACGCCTGTGAACCGCTGGAAGGTTTCAGCGAAAGATGGCCTTGCTGAATTGATGGAGGCTGCGCCTGCCATTAATGCTTATGCCCAAGCCTGGTCCGTGCGCAAATCTCAGCTTGAGGTGGCTGATGTGGCGACGCAGGGCAACGAATGGGTGGATTACGAGGTGTACCGATGGCTCGCGGCCCAATTACCGGAGAAGAGCCGCCTGCACTTTGCTAATTCCACCTCAGCGCGTTATGCGCAGTGGTTTGACTGGAATGGGAATGCCCTCCACGCCAACCGAGGCGTAGCCGGTATTGACGGCTGCTTGAGCACGGCGGTGGGTGATGCGCTTCAGAATACGGCAGACCGCACCGTCCTGATCACAGGAGATGCCGCTTGGTTGTACGATGCGAACGGCTTGCACGTGCATCCACGACCCGAGCGGCTGAAAATCATCGTCATCAACAACGGTGGAGGAAATATTTTCAGGTGGTTAAAAGGGCCAGAGGAAACCGGCCTACTTGAAGCCCACTTCGAGTCTGGTTTTGCCGCTGACGTATCGGCGAGTGCCCAGCAGCTCGGCCTGGGTTATGCCTGTGCGGCGGATTGGGATTCATTGAGCACGGCGTTCGAATCGTGGCTCAACAATGAGGCGCCGGGGTTGTTAGAAATTCAAACGCCCGGTGCGGCTTCGGCGGCGTTTCTGGCGTCCAAGTTGGACGCGATTTCCGAGGCCATGACACGGATTCAACCTTCAGAATAAGCCTGCTTTGCCCGGAACCATCCACGCTTTCTTGCTCGCCTCGCGACTGCGCACGCTCCCATTGGCCTCGGCATGCGTGATGGTCGGTGCAGCGGTCGCGTATCCGCGGGTTTTCGCAGGACAAGAACGGACCGAAGGGTTCTGGACCGTCTTTGGCTTGATCTTGTTGACGGTCGTTTTGCTGCAGGTGTTGAGCAATTGGGCCA
>CAXREW010000054.1:0-8392 GCA_964229455.1 Flavobacteriaceae bacterium
CTCGTAGTAGCCGGTATTCTCCGGCTCGTCCAATTGGTAATTCTCCTCGTTCAGGCGCTGTGACACAATGATGCGGTGGGTTTTGAGGAAGCTCTCCCACAGGTCCGAATTGAATTCGTCTTCCACGTCGTCCTCCACAAACGCCGTATTCCAACTCAGCACGGTCGCTGAGAATTGGCCGGTCTCATTCGGCGAGTCGTACACGAAGTCATTCAGCACCTCATCGTACCGAAAGAAGCTGGTGTAGTTCTGGCTGATGTTGCGGTTGGCCGTCAACTCGATCTTCAAATGCTTGATGGGCTCCAAATTGGCGCGCACATTGAATTGCTCCTGGTACGTCTGGTTGTACTGTTGGTTCTGCAAGGGTAGCTCAACCAACCAGCCGTTTTGTGCCGCTTCGGTGGCAAAATCCCTAACCTGGACGCCTTGCCAGTTGGTGTTTTGGTGGCCCAGTACGAATAGGGCTCCCGGTGCCAGCAACTGTTCATCCATGCCTACAAAGCGGGCACGTCTGCCGTAACCCGGCAAGAGCATGCCTTCGTTGCGGGAGAACGTACCGGATACATTCTGGACACTCGCGATCAAACGCACGAGGGTAGCCAGTGGATTGATTTCGAGCTTGATCTTTTCTTCTTCCTCGGCATTGCCAAATCCATCCCGGTCCTCGTTTCGGATGTCGTTGCGCGTGGGTGCGCGGCGCGGCGGATTCAGCAAATCCTTCACACCGGGTATCTTCTTGTACAGGTTGGCAAAATTGGCCTTGGCGTTCAAGCTCAAGTTGCGCGAGTTCTGAATCGTGTTGCCCAAGCTGTCCTGCGAGAATGGCGCTCGGTCCCAACGGTATGAACCTTGGTACCGGATGTCACTCGAGATGAAGTTGACGATGGGCAACTTGTCGAATGGCAGCTTGTATGTACCCGTCACGTTGTGATTGTAGGTCGTGATTTCACCTGCATTCTGCAGGTTGACCAAGACCGAATCTTTGTAGGCTTGGAAAGCATCCGCATCCTCGCGGTTGATTTCACCCGCGGGTTCACCCACCAGCGCCTGCGCCTGGCCGGTGTAATCGAACTTCAAGGCCTTGGTCAAATCGTACTTCAGGGCGTAGTTGCGCGACCACTGCCACGTCTTCATGACCTGAGTGTTGATCAACAAGTCCGTTTCGATGCCCAACAATTCTTCCGTGTTGTTCCGCACGCGGCTCGTCTCGTAGATGCGATTCATCTGAGTACCGACCGTGAATTGCTTCGGAAACAGGTAAAAATTGAAGTCCGCCAACCACTTGAGCGCTTCGTACTTCCGAATGAAGCCCACCTTGCGGAACGGCATGAAGTTCTTCGGCGAGTGCGAGAAGTTGTAGTTCAACCCTCCTCGGAACTCCCGGTTGATCTGGTATTCTGTATTTACGTCGCGATTGAAGGCTTCGATATAACTGAAGTTCGCTGAGAAATTCCCCGGATCGAAAAGCTTCAACAGGCCGAATCCCGAGCCGCCTGCGCCGCCGCGCGCAGAACCACCGCCACGGGCCGAACCGCCGCCGCGTGCTGATCCACCGCGGCCTCCACCCATGTCGACGTTGCCGTCAGTCACGTCGCCGTTTTTATCACCGCCCTTGCCTTTGCCGTCGTCTCCGCCTCGAACACCCGCTCCGGCGCCGCCACGGTCTCGGTTGCGGTCCCGTGAGCCAGATCCGCCCGAGCCGAATTGCGGATCGATTTTGATGTTCGAGAAGTTGATGGACTTCAGTTGGTTGACCGTTTGGGCGTTGTTTTGACGCTCTTCGGAAAGGCCTTGCTGTTCAGCCATCTCGATGTCCGGAGACAACGGATCGAACTGAGGTGTTGACACCTCTTGGGAATACCCCAAATACATCGGCAAGGTCACGCCCAATTTCTTCGGCAGCAGTTTGCCAAGCTGCAAGGTGCCCGACGCGTCAATGGCCTGAATCGTTTCACGCTGCCGTTCCTGAATGCGCTGTTCCAACCCGCCAAATCCAGGCGTAGACATGTTTGCAGCGACGCTGACGTTTCCGAGGTCGGCTAGCTTCGCATTCATCTGTGCCGTCACGGCCCATCCGCCTTTTTGATTGAAGTCAGCGAGGCGCATTTCGTTCACCCACACTACACTGCACTTGTCTAGGCCGTCGTCGTCGGAATCGAAGACGTTGTCGTCCTTGTCCGGGTTGCGCACGCCCACCATGACCATAACCACATTCGCCAAGTTGGGGTTCCCCTTTACCGCGAGGCGCGCATTGTACTCGGAGTCCAGTCCCTCGTATTCTTCAAACAGCGGGTAGCCTGCCGGCCGTTCGATTTTCAGGTTCTGCAGCTTGCGGAACTCGATATCGATGTTGTTCTGGGCCGGCCAAATCAAGTCTTCGTCCCCGGTGTTCCAGGGCGTGACCTTCATCGGAATTTCGTACTCGTAGTAGTTGTTTTCGAAGTCGTTGCCCAAACGAATGAAACACGTCAGGTCATCATCGTTGAGCGGCGTCCCATCCGGACCCGCCTCGGCGTGCACATACATCCGCAAGCGTTTGTACATCCGCATGTCGAAGTTGATGTTGCGGTACGCTCCGCGGGCGTCCCCATCTTTAAGCCCGCACACGGCCATTTCGAGCGATTGCTCGTTCAACCGGCGCTGGTTGGCCGTCCCCACGTCAATTTCCCGGATGATGCCCGGCGGGGTCACATACGGCACCGGCTCGCGATTGCCGTTTTCTTCGATGTTGACTGCGCTGATGGCAAATGAAGTCGAAGACGGATCATCCGGCTCCACCTCTTGCGGTCCGGCCAACGATTCGAGGTAGCGGCGCCATTCGCCGCGGATGAGTTCCAGGCGAGCAAAACGCAGCGTCACCGGCTCCGTCCACCCCTTCATGAACATGCGGATGAAGCGAATGGAACGGAAGTCTGTAATGCCGCCGATGCGGTTGTCAAACTCCCGCACCGGAATCTTGAACTGGTACCAACGGATGGTGCGGTCTTGGTCGTCAGCCGTGGTGACGACCTGCTCAAACGTATCCGTGATGTAGTTACTTCCAATGTTGTACTCCCCCAAATCCTGTGGACGCAGGGAGACCTTGTACTGGAAGTAGCTCTCGATGGTCGAGAGGGTGATGTCCTGGTTAATATCCTCCGTGTTGGGGATGGTGGTAGAGGTAATGGGGTAACCGTTTGGAGAACCCGTGTTGGAGTTGTTCTCGTACCCGTTGAACCGTTCGTACCGCTGCAGGATGGTCTCCTCATTGGCCTGCGCCTCAGGATCGCGGAAGTAGCGGAAGTTGTCCGCAGAAGGGTCGCTAACGATGTCGGCATAAGCGTCAGGCGTCACCCAATCGGAAATGTCTGAAAGCCATTCGGAGAAGAACCCTTGCTCCTCAGCATCGGGCATGCCATCGAGACCAACGTCCTGCAGTTCATAGTCCCCCGACGTATTGTCAAACGCGTTGACCACGTTGAAAGTCGTAGGATCTGGGTACACCCCCCAAACGCCTTCCAATGTGGGCAAGTCGGGGTTGTTGGCCGAAGGCAAACCGTTCTCATACGACAACTGGCTGTCGTTGAGGACGTCCTCCGACACGTTTCCGAGGTTGATGTAGAAGTCCCCTCCGGTGAAGTTCTCCGAATCCTCATTGAACGGATCCATCAACCAAAACTGGAGGTATTCGATGTTGGCCATCTCAAAATCCGTGGTGGTCAACGCACGCTGGATTCCGCCCCAACGGCTGCTCGGATCGGCCAAGGCCCCTTCCACTGTCAAACCTGCGGAAATACCGTCAGCGCCCTCGGGCACTTCGTAGTTGTATTGCCCTCGCTCCTCCGGACGGAAAGTCAAATCGAGCGTTGGGATGTTAGGCGGCGTACCTGTGGGCAATTCCCGGTTGGGGAACACCTCGCCTTCGAGGACTTCCCGCGTCCGGTGGTCGCTCTTGATCTCAGCACTGACCTGTCCATCCTGCAAGCCCGACCCTCGGAAGAATTGCGGATCAACCGTGTACCAGCTCAAAGCAGCCCGGTTGTAGTTGTAGATCAGGCTGTCTTCCAAATTGCCTTCGGGGAAAAGGTTGGGCTGCAATTTCGGGGTCGAAGCCAAGAACCACCGGTTCACCGAACGGATATCGATGGCCGACTGGCTGCCTTCAAAATCATCGATGTACGCGTTTCCATCCTGACCAATGGCACGGCTGTGGCCAGGAATCAAGTACGCCGCTTCCGCAGCGATGTCGATGCTCGAAGCCGCACTCGTTTCGTAGAATGGCAAGGCATCCACTAGCTCCGTCAGGAATTGACTCTCCGACTGGTAGCTGAAGTCGGCACCGACGATGGAGTTGTTGACCGGCTCATTGCCGATGTTGACCTTTTGGGTCAACGGCCGCTCGCGGAGGTTGAGCATCGTCGCGCCCATGTTGAATCGGTCCCCAATGGCATAGTCAAACCGCGTTCCCATCATGGTCTTGGTCTGGATGCTGAACAGCGAATTGCTCTCGAGCGACACCTTGATGTTGCGGCCGGATTCCAGCAAACCGTCGTTGATGATGCGCACCCGTCCCAATTGATAATCAACCGTGTAGTCCTGGTTCTCAATCAAGCGAACCCCGCCGGCTGTAACCGTCACCGATCCTTCCGGAATGTTCATGGCCTGCAGGGCAATCTCGCTGCTTGTCTGGCTTTGGAATTCCCCCTTAATGCTGAAACGGTTGAGCGAGGGAATCTGCTGCGCCGCGGTCTTGGTGCTGTCGTAAAGCGGTTGGAAAACGATGCTCTCGATCAGGTTGGCAGCGAGGTCCGGATCTTCCACGCGCTCCTCAATCTCCCGGGCCAAGTTGGAACCGAACGGTTCTGCCGACGGGAAGAAAATCCGGCCGTTTTGGCTGTGGATGGTTCCGCCCATGGTGGCAGCGTTGTCGACGAAGTCGAAGACCCCATCGGGTTGCGTCATGCCGTTGATGTCCAACCGGTCCATGCCCAACAATTGGATGAGGAGTGTACCGTCCAGCGGGTTGCGTGGAATGTAATTCAGGTCCACCCCTGTTGCCGGGTCGTTGTACCAAATGTTCAGTCGGAAATTCTCCTCGCTGAGCCCAAACGCCTGCATGGAGTAGACGTTCTTCATCATGATTTTCCAGAGCGGTGCTTGATCGCCGTTGCTCAGGCGCAATTGTGTGATGCTCGACTTGAGCATCTTGAGCATCAGCGCGTCCGGAGCGGTGTAACCGTCCTGCGAAATCGTTCCTACCTGGTAGGTCTCTCCGCCCAACGTGTATTCGTAGGCCACTGCGAGGACCTCAGCGTTGTTCAGTGCTTGACGCAACGAGATGAAGCCGAGCCGCGCGTTGTACGTGAATTCGGTCGGCGCCAGCTTTCGTGCATTACCAACGCGCTCATAGTGAATGCCCTGGGTCAGCCCCAATCCCATGCCGGCGATGGCCCCGTTCGCCCCGGTGAATCCGAGGACATTCGGGTCGCCGACCATCATGTCAAACAGCTGGTTGTTCGCGTTCGTGGGGTTGCGCTGGGCCGTGACAGAATCGCCGATGAGGGTTTCGACTGGCAGGTTGGACGACACGTAATCAGGGTGCTCGCCGAGGTCGGTGAATCCGATGACATTCCGCACGTCTTGGGTGTTCGCCTGCGTATTCACGACCCACACCTCAATCCGCGTGATGTTCACCCCGGAATTCGGAACCGGCAGGCTTTGCATGGCCTCGTCGTATTGATCGAGGAAGTACTGCGAGAGGAAGTAGTGCCGGTTGGCTTCGTAGTCGTCAGCGCGGATGTTGAACTCCTGCGTTTGGGCGCCGCCTTCGACTTCGATTTCCTTCCGCTCGCCTTTTTGCTGGGAGAAGACCGTGGTGTTGTACAGCCGTCCCCACTGGGTTTCCAGCTTGACACCGAACAAACTCTGACTTCCTGTAATCAGCGTTCCAGGGAGGGGCATGGAAATGTGTCCCGCCTCGAAGTTTTTCAAGATGTCGTCCTCTTCGCCCTGGAAACCGATGTTCATCTGGTTCTCAAAATCGAAGAGGGCTTCGGTGTTGTAGTTGGTCCCAAGGTCAATCTTATCGCCAATCTTTCCACCGATGTTGAGCTGGATGCGCTGGTCAAAATCAAACGTCGTGATGCGGCGTTGGCGTTCGGGAATCCGCGGGTTTTCGGTGTCGGAAATGTTGATGCCAAACGTGAGTTCCGCCGAACCTTGGGGCTTGATTTCGATTTCGTTGCTGCCGAAGATGGTTTCGAACAGTTCGCTGTCCACCGTCAACTTTGGGGCGAACGCGCGCTCCGCCTCATCGTCTTCGGCTTGGAGGTCATTCCAATATTCCGACAGGTTGCCGGTGATGTCGTAGTCGAGGTATTCGTCGAGCGTCAAGAACGTCGACGGCCGGTACAACAAGGTGTCGCCAATGCGTTGCTGGATGCTGTACAGGCCCGTGGTTTCGTCGAAGACAATTTCATAGTTGAAGTTCTCCGGCCAAGCAAAATCAAAGCCCGCTGGACTCTCCGTTGGATTGAACTGATCCTCTCCACCGAAAGGGAAAGGCAAGATGATAGGAAGCGAGTCGTTCGCCGTTTCCTCTGTGGCTTGAGCCAACACGCCTGAAAACAAAGAAAGCCCCAGGACCAGGGCAAAAATCTGTGCAAAACGGGGCTTCTGGATCTTCATCACAACCGTTTCAACGCGTGTTTGATCAAGTCCTCTACCGCAGTCATATCGGGCGAATCCTTCATTATCTGGTCCAGTGTCTTCTCACAACGCGCGCGGTCGAAACCAAGGGTCGTGAGGGCAATTAACGCCTCTTGCCGCGAATTATTGTGCCCGCCTTGTGCCCCACTTGCGGAAGGCATGGCCGGCGCATCGATGGCGCCCAGTTTATCCTGCAAATCAATGATGATCCGCTGGGCGGTTTTCGCACCGATGCCCTTGACGCTTTTCATCGCATTGACATCCCCGGACTGAATGGCTTGCGCAGCTTGGTCCACATTCATCGCACTCAGGATCATGCGCGCTGTGCTCGCCCCTACCCCGCTCACACCGAGCAGAAGCAAGAACATCGTGCGCTCCTCAGGCTGACTGAATCCATAAAGCAACTGAGCATCTTCCCGAACGACCATGTGCGTATGCAGCATGACGGATTCTTCGTTACCCAACCGCTCGAAGGTGTTGAGGCTGATGTGCACTTGATATCCCACCCCACTGCATTCGACCACAGCGTACGTGGGCGTTTTCTCTACCAGCCTTCCCCTCAGGTGATGAATCATGCGTTGCTTTTGATTTGTGCATCGACAACGGCCAACCGCACCATGTCGTGGATTTCACGGACGGAAGACCCCATTTGCAATACATGGAACGATTGCCGCATGCCCAACAACACAGGTCCTTGGACTTCGACGCCCGCCATCTCTTGCAGCAGCTTGTACGCGATGTTGCCGGCGGCGAGGTTCGGGAAAATCAAGGTGTTCACGCGCTTGTTGTGCAGCGTTGAGAAAGGGAACGATTCAGAGAGCAGTTCATCGTTCAAAGCGAAGTTGGCTTGAATCTCGCCGTCCACGATCAAGTCGGGATGGCGCTCCTTCAAAATGCGGGCGGCCTCTGCCATTTTCTCCGCATCTGCTCCGCCTGCCGAACCGAAGTTCGAGTAACTCAGCAGCGCGATGCGGGGGACGATGCGCAGGTTGCGCACGGCCTTGGCGGTCAGCGCTGCAACGGATGCAATCTCTTCAGCCGTAGGATCCAAGTTCACCGTCGTGTCCGCAAAGAACATGGGGCCGCGCTTGGTTTCCAAGATGTACATGCCCGCGACCTTGTCAACGTCATCAGATTTGCCAATGACCTGCAACGCCGGGCGAATCACGCTCGGATACGTGCGGGTCAATCCGCTGATCAGCGAATCCGCGAGGCCTGTGCGCACCATCATGGCTCCGTAGTAGTTGCGTTGACGCATGAGGCGCTCCCCTTCGCGAGCGGTCAACCCATGGCGCATGCGCAGTTGGAAAAACTCTTCGCCGAAGGCCTTCCGCCGCTCGAGTTCTTCGTCAGAACGGGGGTTGATCACTTCGACGTCGTCCAACTCCAAGCTGTGTTCTTCGATGAGCCCTTCGATGACCGAGCGACGACCGAGGAGAATGGGCTGTGCAATTCCTTCTTGCAGGGCCTGTTCAGCCGCTTTCAATACGCGGTAATGATCGGCTTCGGCGAACACCACGCGCTTCGGCGATTTCTTCGCACGATCGGCGATGGTTCGGGCAAATCCGGTGTCGTACCCAATGCGGTCGAGTAAGGTCTTGCGGTAGGCGTCCCAATCTTTGATTTCGTGTTGGGCGACGCCCGATTCCATCGCTGCTTTGGCCACCGCAGGGGCGACATAAGTGATGAGGCGAGGGTCCAGCGG
>CAXREW010000055.1:0-2053 GCA_964229455.1 Flavobacteriaceae bacterium
GCAAAAATTCGATCAGACAATGGGTCGGCGACGATGCCTAGGATGGGTCCTGACGCATCACACAGCGCGATATTGACAGCAAATCCCTCCCGGTGGTCGAGGTACGACTGGGTGCCGTCAAGTGGATCGATTAACCAAAAAAGGGGCCAGTTTGAACGCTCTGCGAAAGGAGGCAAGGCACCCTCTTCGCTGAGGATGGGGATGCCATGCGGAGCCAAGACTTCGGTGATGGCCGCGTGGCTTTCAAGATCGACGGATGAAACGGGACTTCCGTCACGCTTGGCGCGGATGACGAGGCGATCGTTTTGCTGGGACAGATGGCGAAGGAGCACCTCCGAACCGGCTGCAGCTGCCTCAAGCGCAGCCTGTAATAGCTCGTTTAGTCGCTCGATCTCCATGCCAACAAGATACAGATTTGATGTACATTTGTCCCGTCGCAGGGGTGCCTCGATTCCGAGTGCTGAGAACATACCCTCATAACCTGACCGGATAATCCCGGTAGGGGAGCTGAGCCAGGCTTGCATGCCTGAATTGGGGTTGTGCCCCTTGCGTCGTTTTTGTTGAATGAACCGCTAAAAACGATGAATCGATTCACCATAGCCTTGATTTTTGCTTTGGCCTTCAATGGGCCTGATGACGCACAAGTGAGCACCACTCCAGAAGTGGACTCCATTTTGAAAACCGTCCAACTGCTGCCGGCAACGATTTCGGCCATTCAGGCACCGGAGCGCGCACCGTTCCCGACCCAAACGGTTGGGGCCGTGGAGCTCGCCAAGCGGGACGCCTCCATGGACATGCCCTTCTTGTTGCGGTTTACGCCCTCATTGGTCGTCACCTCTGACGCAGGTGCAGGGGTGGGGTACACCTCGATGCGCATTCGGGGATCGGACCAGACCCACATCAATGTGACCATCAACGGGGTGGCCCTCAACGATGCCGAATCCCACCAAGTGTATTGGGTGGATCTGCCCGATCTGGCCAGCAGCGTCGATAACTTGACCATTCAGCGTGGGGTAGGCAGTTCGTCCAATGGCGCTGGGGCGTTTGGTGCTACGGTGGCCATCCAAACCATGGAGTTCAACGAAGAGGCCGGTGGCCGTGTGGTGCTATCCGGCGGATCCTTCGGCACGCTGCGCAGCATGGCGCAGTGGAGCACCGGAGAGATCGGCTCGGGATTTTACATGGAAGGACGCGCTTCGCGCATCTTGTCGGAGGGGTACATGGACCGGTCGGGAAGTGACCTATCGAGTATGCAACTGGGCCTCGGCTACCGCTGGGATTCCGGTCAGTTGGCGTACTCTGCGATGCTGGGTCATGAGCGCACCGAACAAGCATGGTACGGCGTTCCCCGCATTGGATTGGATGCGCCAGCCGATTCCATTTGGGCGTGGGCTGCCAATTCGTACGAATACGGTTACGGTGCCGATTCAGCGCGCATTGAAGATTTGATTGACCGAGGACGCCAGCACAATTACTACAACTACGCTAATCAAGTGGACGATTACCGCCAAGACCACCACCAGCTGCATACGAGTCAGCGTGTTGGCGACTGGGATTTGGGAGCGACCATGCATTACACGGCGGGTGCCGGCTACTACGAACAGTACAAGGAAGGCGATGACATCGCCCTGTATGGGGGGACGCCTGTGGTCACGCTTGAGGACACCATCACCACGTCGAAGGTCATCCGCCGCCGCTGGTTGGACAATGATTATCTCGGTGGCATCCTCCAGGGCAGTCGCGCATTCGAAAATGGCGGCATGCAGTTTGGATTGGGGGCCTTTCAGTACGTAGGTAAACATTTTGGCAACCCCATTTGGATGGAGGCCGGCGGACAATCCCTCTCGCCGCAACACCGCTACTACGACAACCTAGGTGAGAAATCGGATCAATACGGATTCATCAGCGGTGACCAACGCCTAGCCGACGGCAAGGTCAACATCCGCGGCGAAGTCCAAGTGCGTCAGGTGGGCTACACCGTGAACGGCACCGATAATGACTTGCGCACCTTGTATGTCGACACGGCCATGACGTTTATCAACCCCAAGCTTGG
>CAXREW010000056.1:0-4129 GCA_964229455.1 Flavobacteriaceae bacterium
AACGCCACAGGCTTTGCCACGACCAACCCCTTGACCTGGGCAGCAGAACTCGACTGGAACACCACCGAAGACACCCTCAACGTTCATGTTTCTTCCTTGGAGTGGGCGGGGTTGGTGGCCGAGCTTCAAGCCACACGCAACGATTCATGGACGGTCGAGGGAACGGTTGAGTCGGCCACGTTAGAAGCATTGCGCGAAGTAGTTGAGTTGCCCGCCGAATTCGATGCCCTCAACTCGAAGGCCAAGGCCAATGGATCCTTCACATGGGACAACAGTACCTTCAAATCCAATTGGACCTTGCCGACCGCTCGCTGGGAGGTGCCTTTCGGTGGAGAAGTACTCGCGTTCCAAGGCGATGCGCGCCTGTGGGTCAAATACGAGCAAGGTGCTTGGCGAGCCGACGCCCCGCATGTCGACTTGCGCATAGACGGTGTGGGCTGGTCGGGCAAGGTGGAACGCATCCTCTTCGATACCGGTAGCTTCGAGGCGACGGGGCAAGGGACTGTTAAATGGCCAGATGCTGATTTGCAGGCGCTTTTCCCGGGCGAATGGCCTGCCAACGGCACGTTTGCTTGGGATGGCATGATCAAGCGAAAGCGAAGTGGCGCCATGGATTGGGATGGCACGTGGACGCTGACTGATGGTGCGGGAACAATCAACGAAACGCCTTGGACCGCTGACGGCCAAGGAACCCTGAACGGCGTTGACCTCATTGTTGAAGCTTTCGAGGGGCAATGGGATGGCATCGTCGTGCAAGGAAACGTTCAAGGGGAACTCCCTTTGGAGAATCCGATTCGTTCCGCGTGGACGGGGTCCCTCGCGCTTCCCGAATTGGTCTTTTCCTCATCGGACAGCGGCTCCGTCAACCTCGCTGCGTTGCAACTTCCGATGGGCATGCAAGCTGCTTGCGACGTGGCGATTGATCGCCTTCGATACGACGGTTGGGAATTGGCCAACGCGACATTCGCCTTGGAAGGCGAAGAAAACGGTTGGTCCGTCCCACATTTTCGTGCGGAGACGCTGGATGGCCTAATCAGTGGAGACGGGGCGTTGACCTTGGAACCCGGAGCGAGGAGCGGCAAGATTTTATTCCACCCCACTGTCGCCACATGCAACCTGCCAAAACTCTTCGAAGCCTTTGACAATTTCGACCAGACCACGCTGCGCGCCGAACACCTGACCGGAACCTTCGATGCCTCTGGATCCGTGCAGTTCACCATCGACCAAGCCTTCAACTGGCAGCCCGAGAGCCTCGACGTGCTGGGGTCGGCCTCGATTCATTCCGGTGAACTCAGCAACCTCGAAGCCTTCCAGGAGATCGCAGACTACCTCCGAAGCAACCGCCTTATGGCGCCGTGGGTCGATCCGGATGACCTGGCCATTCGGCTCGAACACGTTCAGTTCGAGCACGTCGAATCGACCATTTACATTTCTGCTGGCACGGTACAATTGCCCCACACCGCAATCCGTTCATCGGCCATGGATATCACACTCGAAGGGCATTATCGATTTGACTCCTCCATCGATTACACCCTCGGTTTTGCCATGCGCGACTTGCGTGCTGCGGACGAAAGTGAATTTGGAACCATCACCGATGATGGGCTAGGGCACCAATTTTTCATATCCATGACGGGGACGGTCGAAAACCCCGAATACGGCTGGGACCGTGAAGCCCAGAAAAACCACCGCAAAGAAAATTTCCAACGGGAAAAAGACCTGTTGAAAGAACTGTTTCGAAAATCAACTCCATGAGCGACACCACCTCCACCCAATTGCAAACCGCGCGTGCCGCCTTGGAACGATGCCAAGACTTGCTGGCCGACGAAACGCCCGCTTGGGCCGAACTTCATGCCGCATTGCAAAACGCCCAGCGCGCCATCGCAGTCGCTGAGTACTGCAGCGAAGTCAACGGCTCAGAACCTCTCCCGGAAATCGAGGCCGAGTCCGTCCCCAAGCCAGTGGTGGCTGAATCTGTCGTCCCGGAGCCCGTCGAGCCTGAGCCAATTGCGGACGAGCCTGAACTAATGCCCACGCCTGAACCGATCGCAACAGCCGAGCCCACCGAGCCTGAGCCGTTGCCAGCCGCCGGAGCCTCCTTGGCTGAACGCCTCAGCGAGCAGCGGCTCGACAGCCTTAAAAACAACTTAAGCATCAACAACCGGGTGCGCTTCGCTTCCCTATTGACGGACGGCGATGTTCCTGCCTTATTGCGTCTGTGCGACGCATTGGAGGCGAGCAGCAGCTTTGAAGCTGCACAGGTGTTAATCCTCGAAACCGCTGGAGATATCGACTGGGATGATGAAGAAAACGGCGGAGTCGAGTTCCTTTCTTTGGTGCGGCGTTTATTTGTAACTGCATGAGTACGGCCAACCGCGCTTTCGGCACCCTGTATTTGGTCCCCACGCCTATCGGGAACCTTTCCGACTTCACGCCAAGGGCCGTTGAGGTGCTGAAAGAAGTGGCCTATATTCTAGCTGAAGACACGCGAACTACAGGGAAATTAACCCGTCATTTCGGCGTCGAAACACCGCTCAAAGCGTTCCACCAACACAACGAACACAAATCCACTCCTGGTTGGGTGCAAGCCCTTCAAAACGGGCAGTCACTTGCCGTGTGCTCGGACGCGGGGACGCCCGGCATTTCCGATCCGGCATTCCTGCTAGTACGTGCCTGTGTGGAAGCCGACATCCCAGTTGTTTGCTTACCCGGGCCGACGGCCTTCGTGCCCGCATTGGTCACCTCCGGAATCCCGTGCGACCGCTTTGTCTTTGAAGGATTTCTGCCCCACAAGAAGGGTCGCCAAAAGCGCTTAGGCCTGCTCGCTGAAGAGGTGCGAACCGTCGTTTTCTACGAATCCCCCCACCGCATCATCAAGCTGCTCCAAGAACTGGAAACGCATTGCGGATCCAATCGTTGGGTGGCCTGTTCGAGGGAAATCAGCAAGCTCCATGAACAAACGATTCGCGGAACGGTGGCGGATGTGCTGGAGCATTTCAACCAGCACGAACCCAAAGGCGAATTCGTAGTCGTAGTCGCCGGAAAAGAATAGCCTTAGAAAAGGCGACCGTGCAAATCGCTGACTTGCCGAATGCCCACCAACTTCATGTCCGTACCCTTCGGCACTTCGATGTTGCGCGCGTGGCCGCTGTAAAACATCCGCTTCATCCCCAAACGGCTCGCCTCCGCAATGCGCTGGTTCATACGTGGCACGGGGCGAATCTCACCCGTCAATCCCACCTCACCGGCGAACACCGTCCCCCATGGCAGCGGGACATCCAGCACGCTGCTCAGGATGGCGGCAACAACCGCCAAGTCAATGGCGGGGTCCTGAATTTTGAGGCCACCTGCCAAATTGAGGAAAACGTCCTTCGACCCCAGCTTGAATCCGCAGCGCTTTTCCAACACCGCCAACAACATGTTCAGCCGGCGCAGATCGAATCCGGTGCCTGAGCGTTGCGGCGTCCCGTACACCGCCGTCGACACCAGCGCTTGCACTTCCACAAGCATTGGACGCGCACCTTCGAGGGCAGCCGACACCGCGGTTCCGCTCAAGGCATCCTCTTCCGAACGCTGGCCCAACAAGGCATCAGACGGATGGTCCACCGCCTTCAAGCCCGATCCGCGCATCTCGTATAAGCCGAGTTCCGCTGTAGTTCCAAACCGGTTTTTGACCGCTCTCAACATGCGGTAGGCGTGGTGGCGTTCTCCTTCAAATTGAAGGACGACATCCACCATGTGCTCCAGGACTTTTGGTCCGGCTAGGGAGCCTTCCTTCGTGATGTGGCCGATGAAAAACACGGGGACATGGTGCTGCTTGGCAAATCGCGTGAACGCTGCCGCCGTCTCACGGATTTGGGCCACTGAACCTGGGGCCGACTCGACTTCCGGCAAGAACATCGTTTGGATGGAATCGATGATGACCGCATCCGGCTTGTTCGCCTCCAATTCGCGCAGCACCGCTTGGGCGTCGGTCTCCGCAAACCCATAAAGCGACGGCGAAACCGTCCCCAATCGCTCGGCCCGCATGCGAACCTGTTCCGGACTTTCCTCGCCTGCAACGTATAGGATGCGCTGGGAATGTGCGGCCATGTGCAGCACGGACTGAAGCATCAGGGTGGATTTGCCTATC
>CAXREW010000057.1:0-3945 GCA_964229455.1 Flavobacteriaceae bacterium
AGCATTTGCCACGGTACGATGTTGGCGTGGTGTTCCATCCGCGTAAGCAAGATGGTATCGCCCTGGCCGATGTGATCCCGGCCCCACGTCTGCGCCACCAAGTTGATGGCATCCGTCGCCCCGGCCGACCAGATGACCTCGCAGGATTCCGCAGCACCGATGTGGTGTTGCACGACGGTTCGTGCATTTTCAAAAGCATCTGTGGCCTGTTGCGAAAGCGCATGCACACCGCGGTGCACATTGGCATGGTAATGCATCAGGTATTCTCGCTGGGCCTCAATGACCGCGATGGGTTTCTGGGAAGATGCCGCGTGGTCGAGGTAGACCAAAGGCTTTCCGTTCACCTCTCGGGTTAGGATGGGAAATTGAAGCCGAAGCGCCGCTGCATCCAAAGCCTTGCTCATGCGTCGTCGTTGGGGTGATCGCTCCAGACGTCCCAGCCGTGCTTTTCCGCCAATCGGTGCTCCACCTCCAACCGCACTTCTGGCACCGCGAGCCCTTTGAGGACATCGCCGATGAAGGCATGCACCAACATGGCTTTGGCGGCCTCCAGCCCAACGCCGCGAGAGCGGGCATAAAACAGCGCATCCGAGTCGAACTGCCCCACGGTGCACCCGTGGCTGCACTTGACGTCGTCCGCATAAATTTCCAATTCGGGCTTGGCATTCATGCTCGCCTTATCGCTGGCGAGGATGTTGGCGTTTTGCTGGTAGGCATTGGTGTGCTGCGCATCCGGGCGCACGAACACCTTGCCATTGAACACCCCGGTGCTCTTGCCGTACAAAATGCCTTTGTAGTTCTCCGAGCTGGTGCAGTGGGGTACGCGATGATCCACCGTGGTGTGGTTGTCCACGAATTCGCCCTCTCCAGGAAGAAAGGCACCGTTCAAGTCCGCATGGGCTCCTTGGCCGTTGATGCGGAAGGCCAAATCATTTCGTACCCAAGCACCGCGTACCGTGATGGTGTGCACTTCTGCGTGGGACGCACGGCCTTGGCGAATGTCTTCAAAAGCGATGTGACGGACCGTTCCTTCTTCATCCTGCACCTTGTCGATGTGCAAGCGCGCGCCTTGAGCGACGTCTGCTCGGGTCAATACGTTCACCGACCCATCCGCATCAGCGGCAGCTGTCGACCACTGGACAAGTTTCACGGAGGCATTGAGCGCCACAGCAATGTCGTGCCGCAACACATTGAAGGAGCCTGCGCCGGAGGTATGGTGATGAATCAAAATGGGCCGATCCAGCTCAACGCCTTGTGCCACCCGCAGGTACAATCCTTCTTGGCTGTAGCGGCCGTTGAGTCCTGCGAACCAATCCGATCCCTCGGGCGAAAAGGCATCAACATCCTGAAGCTTCGCATCATCCCGTTGAGAAAGCGGCATGCACGTCACGCCCGTATGCACCGGCAAGTCACTTGCTGCTGCATCAAACTTCCCGTTGACGAACACGAGGCGGTAGGCATCCAAGCCCGGCACAGGGTTGGCTTCGCATCCTGCTGCGGCGACCGTGTTCACCTCAGGCACCAACACGTCTTTCCACCAAGCCGCAACTGGCGTGTACTTCCATCGCTCCACGCGGCGGTGCGGATCCGGAACGGCATCCAAGGCCACGTCGGCCTGAACGCCCAGCACCGCATCCAACGCCGATACGAGCGCCGCTCCCGATGCTTCGGAGGCGGCGTGCTTCGCTTCGGCCTTCGGCCGGTCCATCAATTGCGGTTTGGCCTTATCCATTAGGCGACGATGTCTTCTTTGATCCAGTCGTACCCTTTTTCCTCGAGTTCCAACGCCAATTCCTTGCCGCCAGAACGAACAATGCGTCCATCGACGAGCACGTGCACAAAATCCGGTACGATGTAATCCAGCAAGCGCTGGTAGTGCGTGATAACGAGGAAGCTGCGTTCAGGCGAGCGCATGGCGTTCACGCCTTCGGACACAATGCGCAAGGCATCGATGTCCAATCCCGAGTCAGTCTCGTCCAAGATGGCGAGTTTGGGCTCGAGCATGGCCATTTGGAAAATCTCGTTGCGCTTCTTTTCCCCGCCGGAAAACCCTTCGTTGACCGAACGATTGCGGAGGCGTCCGTCCAACTCCACTATCTTGGCTTTTTCCTTGACCATATCGAGGAAAGCCTTGCCCTTGATCGGATCCAGCCCCTCGTGCTCGCGCTTGCCGTTCACCGCAGCGCGCATGAAGTTGATGTTGGAAACGCCGGGAATTTCAACGGGGTATTGGAACGCCAAAAACAACCCTGCGCGGGCGCGTTCTGTCGCGTCCATGTCCAACAGGTCCTGACCATCAAAGTCTACCGAGCCGCCTTCGGTTTCGTACTCCTCACGACCGGCCAAAACGGATGCCAACGTGGATTTACCGGAACCGTTGGGGCCCATGATGGCGTGCACCTCACCGGGGTTGATGGTGAGGTTGAGGCCCTTCAGAATGGATGCTTCTTCGACCGAAGCTTTGAGTTCATTGATTTTCAACATTATCCTACGCTTCCTTCGAGTGAGATGGACAACAATTTCTGCGCCTCAACGGCAAATTCCATGGGCAGCTGATTCAGCACTTCCTTCGCGTACCCGTTCACAATCAAACTGATGGCTTGCTCGGCATCGATGCCGCGTTGCAAGCAATAAAAAATCTGGTCTTCACCGATTTTCGAGGTCGTGGCCTCGTGCTCTACCTGCGCCGTGGGGTTTTTGACTTCCACATACGGGAAGGTGTGCGCGCCGCTGGTGTCCGTCATGAGCAGCGAATCGCATTGGGAGAAATTCCGCGCGTTCGCCGCAGAGGGCATAATCTGGACCAAGCCGCGGTAGCTGTTGTGGCTGTTGCCCGCGCTGATGCCCTTGGAGATGATGGTCGAGTGCGTGTTTTTGCCCAAGTGGATCATCTTGGTGCCGGTGTCCGCTTGCTGCGCATTGTTGGTCACCGCCACGCTGTAGAATTCGCCCACGCTGTGGTCGCCTTTCAGAATGCAGCTGGGGTATTTCCACGTCACCGCACTTCCGGTTTCCACCTGGGTCCAGCTGATTTTGGAGCGGCGGTGGCAAATGCCGCGCTTCGTTACAAAGTTGTAGACACCACCCTTGCCGTTCTCGTCGCCTGGGTACCAGTTCTGCACCGTGGAGTATTTGATCTCCGCTTCGTCCAGCGCTACCAATTCGACCACGGCCGCGTGCAGCTGGTTCTCGTCGCGCTGGGGCGCCGTACACCCTTCGAGGTAGCTGACATAACTGCCTTCGTCCGCCACGACCAGCGTGCGTTCAAACTGGCCTGTGCCGGATTCGTTGATGCGGAAGTAGGTGCTCAATTCCATCGGGCATCGCACGCCCTTGGGGATGTAACAAAATGAACCGTCCGTGAACACCGCCGAGTTCAAGGCGCTGAAGAAGTTATCGCGGGTTGGAACCACCGTGCCGAGGTGCTTGCGCACCAATTCAGGGTGCTCCTTGACGGCCTCACTCATCGAACAAAAGATGATGCCCAACTCCGCCAGCTTATCCTTAAAGCTGGTCGCCACAGAAACCGAATCCATGACAAAATCCACTGCCACGCCAGAGAGGCGCTTTTGCTCCTCGAGACTGATGCCCAGCTTGTCCATGGTCCGGCGCAATTCAGGATCCACCTCATCCATGCTGTAGAGCTGCTTCTTCTGCTTCGGCGCTGCGTAGTAGCTAATGGCTTGGTAGTTGGGCTTTTCATAGTTGAGGTGGGGCCAATTGGGCTCCTCCATGGTCTGCCACACCGCAAACGCTTCCAAGCGCCACTGAAGCAGCCATTCCGGCTCCTCTTTTTTAGCGGAAATCAACCGGATGATATCCTCCGATAAGCCAGCGGGTGCTTTGTCCGACTCGATTTCAGTCGTGAAACCGAATTCGTAGGATTTCCCCGTTACCTCTTCTAGGACCTTGTCTTTCCCGTCGTATGCCATGGCAATCTCCTTC
>CAXREW010000058.1:0-10239 GCA_964229455.1 Flavobacteriaceae bacterium
CCAGTTGGACAGCGCGCCATACACGTAGATGTCTTCTTGCAGTCGCTCCTCAAAGGCTTGAAGGGAAAAGTGGGTCCAGACATAATCACCGCCGGTGGCGTCGTCTTGCAACTCGTTTGAAATCACAAAGTGGCCGTCCAAATCTTGTTGGGCTTTCAGGAATGCGTACGTGCGGGGTTCGTCCTCGTCCAGGTAGGCGTGCCAATGCGTTCCCTCGTCGACGATGCGGTCAATCCCGAGGCTGGCAAACCGGAGGCTTTTCAAATCGGCAAAACGCCAGGTGTTGCCACCGGCAAACGATTCGGGACCGGTTGGGTTGAACGTAACCTCTTCGCCACGAACGAATTGAGGTTCCATGCCTTGGACGGCTGTTTCCCATCGGCCATTTTGCATCAATACCACCTGCAAGGCGTCGTAAGCGTCGTAAATCGGATAACGGTCGGAGCTGTGCAGTACGGCCAAGTCTACTTCCTGATGGGTGCGTTTGTTGCGGATAATGGAGGAGGGGCCAACCTGCATCTCCACATCGACGAGTGACTCATACACTACAAAGCGTTCTTGGACCAGGGCTCGTTCAGGATTAGACGTGTCGTAGACCTCCGCGATGTAGTTTCCGCTTTTGGTAAACTGCACCATGTCGTTGGGAAAGGTGGTCGAATAGTGTGTAAAGGGTGCCTTGGTATTGAAGCTCGTTTCGACAGTTTCGAAGGCAACGGAGGGAAATCCAGCGAGAAAATCGGAAGGCATCAAGTCCGGCGAATCATACCAGTCGAATGTGCAATGCTTCAATCGTACTTCGAGCGTGCGGTATTCCGGAGAAAAATCATCGAAGCTCAAGGTCAATCGCCCGCCCTCGAGTGGAATGAAAGGATGTGCCGTGGGCTGGCCGATGGGGTGCAACTGCACGGTGTGAATGGTGCCCGCAGAAAGGTGGATGGGATAGGGAGCATCTTGGCCGAACCCAGATACGTACGAAGCGTGCAGGAACGCGGTGCAGATGAAGGTCAAAAACATGCCACTGATGGACTTCTGAAGACGAAAGGTTGTACAGGTCAAGTTGTTGGAAAACATCCTTTGAGATTTTTGACTGAAATGGCCATCGCAACGCTCTCGAGAGCTAACTTTGCGCCCCGAAAAGTAAACCTTCGTCAGTGATGACCCGCACTATACGAATCAAAAAAGGAGCTGATATTCGGCTGAAAGGCCGCCCATCAACCCAGGTTGAACAAGCATCATCCGCTCCACTGTACGCCGTACAGCCGCCCAATTATCAGGGCATTGTCCCCAAACTTGAAGTCAAAGAAGGCGCTGCGGTGAAAGCCGGTTCACCTCTTTTTCACAGCAAGGAAAATCCAGTAGTTAAATTCTTGTCGCCGGTGAGCGGCACCGTCAAGCAAGTTCTTCGCGGTGAAAAGCGTCGCATCCTTGCGGTAATTGTTGAGGCGGACGGCAAAAACGAACAGCGTGCATTTGCTCCGATCCACCCCGCATCGACCGACCGCGAGGCGTTGGTAGCGGCCGTGGCTGAGCGTGGCTTTTTCGCCTTCTGGGAACAACGACCGTTCGCAACGGTTGCCAATCCGACGGACGTTCCACGAAGCATCCACGTTAGCGGCTTCGACAGTGCTCCGCTCGCAGCGGACATGGCAGTCGTTCTCGAAGGACGAGCGGAGGCGTTCCAAACAGGCATCAACGCACTCCGTGTACTTGCAGGCGGTTCGAATGTGCAATTGGGAACCAAAGCGGGGCAATCGTTCTACGCTGCTATTGAAGGTGTTGATACGTTCACGTTTGATGGGCCGCATCCCACTGGAAACGCAGGTGTACAGATCCACCACACGCGCCCGATCAATAAAGGTGAGGTCGTCTGGACGATGCATGCAGAAGACGTTGCGAACTTGGGGGAGACCCTGTCAAGCGGTACGTACTGTGCCACGCGCGTCATCGCTGTCGCTGGTTCCGAATGCGACACACCACTCCACCTCCAAACAACCTTGGGCAGCGCTATTTCGACATTGGTCGGTAGCGTAAATGAAGAAGAGGTGCGCATTATTTCAGGCAATCCACTTACGGGTGATCGCACGGGAAACGACGGTTTCCTCGGCGGAATGCACCACCAGGTGTGCTTGCTGCCAGAAGGCAACAAACCAAAGTTCTTGCTGGCCGATGGTTGGTTGGGACTCGGCTTTGATAAGTTCTCCTTGTCCAAGAGTTACCCGACGTGGCTGATGCCAAAGTCGAAGGAATTCGTAATGGATACGTGCAACAACGGTGAAGAGCGGGCTTTTGTGGTGACCGGTCAATACGAGCCGGTGTTCCCATTTGATATTTATCCGGTGCAATTGCTCAAGAGCATTTTGGCCAACGATATCGATGCCATGGAAAAACTCGGCATCTACGAGGTGGCTCCGGAAGATTTCGCGCTCTGCGAATATGCCTGCACGTCAAAAATCGCCGTGCAATCGATTGTCCGCAACGGATTGGATATGCTGAAGAAAGAATTGGGATAAGATGAAAGCATTACACAACTTATTGGATTCGGTTCGCCCACATTTCGAAGAGGGCGGCAAGTTGAGCAAGTTTTGGGTGGTCTACGATTCATTGGAAACGTTTGCCTTTACCCCGGGACATGCGACCAAAAACGGCGTGCACATCCGCGATGGCGTGGATTTGAAGCGCACGATGTTCATGGTGATTGTGGCGTTGATTCCCGCGTTGTTGTTTGGTACATGGAACCAAGGGCACCAATACTTGTGGTCCATCGGCGAAATCACCCCGAACGACCCCTTGATGACCGCCCTGTGGGACAAGCTCTTCATTGGAGCAGTGAAAGTCCTGCCCCTGGTGGTCGTGAGCTACGGAGTGGGCTTGGGCATTGAATTCCTCTTCGCCGGAATGCGCGGTCACAGCATCAACGAGGGCTACTTGGTATCAGGTATGTTGATTCCGTTGATCATGCCGGTTGATTGCCCGCTGTGGATGGTGGCGTTGGCTGTGGCCTTTGCGGTCATCATCGCGAAGGAAGTGTTCGGCGGCACCGGCATGAACATTCTCAATGTTGCGTTGACGGCCCGTGCGTTCTTGTTCTTTGCTTACCCAAAACAACTCTCCGGCGAAATCTGGATCCACAACGTCAAGGCTTCAGCAGATGCAGGCCTGCTCGCAGACGGGTATACCGGAGCGACGGCACTCGGCCATTTGGCGTCAACTGTGGGCAAAGGATTGGACGAACCAGCCGTGACCAGCGTAATGTCCATGTTCGGTGCAGACGGCATGTTCAGCCTTTCGAACTCATTCTTGGGCTTGATACCCGGTTCCATCGGTGAGACGTCAGCGCTGGCGATCCTCATCGGTGCGGCCCTGTTGATTTGGACAGGCATCGGAAGTTGGAAAATCATGTCCTCCTTTTTGGCCGGTGGCCTCGTCATGGGCTTCTTGTTCAACTGGTTGGGATTGAATGCCTACATGACGCTCCCCGCCATCCACCAGGTGGTCATGGGTGGATTCATGTTCGGTATGGTATTCATGGCTACGGATCCTGTAAGCGCCGCACAGACGGAACGCGGTAAATGGATTTACGGATTCTTTGGAGGCTTCTTGAGCATCATGATCCGTGTCTTCAACCCAGCGTATCCGGAAGGCGTCATGATGGCCATTCTCTTCATGAACGTGATGGCCCCTTTAATCGACCACTACGTCATTGAAGCCAATGTCGGCAAGCGCGAAAAGCGCGCGCTCGCTGCCCAAGGCGCAACTGCATAACCCACGTAATCATGGCTATCGATAAAAACAGCACCGGTTACACCTTCATCTTTTCCATTGCCATGGTTGTGGTAGTGGGCACCGCGTTGGCGTTCACCGCCCTCTCGCTGAAGGACCGACAAGACGCCAATGCGGCGGACAAAAAAATGATGGACATACTCGGCGCCATCGGGGTCTCCGCTGACCGAACCAATGCGAACGCTTTGTTCGCTGAGTACGTCGTAGAGCGTGTCGCCATCGATTTGGATGGTCGCCAAGTATCGGCAACCTCAACTGCGGTCGACCCGAAGGACAAAGCGGACCCGTTCAGCATCAACGTAAAGAAGGACTACCACGCTTCCATCAAATCCGCTGTTAAGGCAGCTGACGGCGATGAGGCGGCCTTAGCAGCGGCTTTGGCTGATAAGGACTTGCAGTTCCCATTGTTCCGATGCGTAACTGACACTGGTCAAAACCTCTATGTGATTCCTGTAGTTGGTTCCGGGCTGTGGGGTCCAATCTGGGGCTATGTCGCCTTGGAGGAAGATATGACGACGATCTTCGGTGCCAATTTTGACCACAAGACGGAAACCCCGGGCTTGGGTGCCGAAATCAAGGAGTCCTTCTTCACGGACAAATTCAAAGGCAAAAAATTGGATATCGAAGGCTCAGCCTTGTTCAGCGTCTTGAAGGGGGGAGCACCCACCGACGAGAACAGCGTGGACGGCATCACCGGTGGAACCATCACTTCGAAGGGTGTTGATGAAATGATCAATCGCACGCTGAAGGTGTACCTCCGTTATTTTGAATCTCAAACCCGAGCGCAGCGATGAGTACTGAAACTGCAGCCGCAACGGCCAAGAAAGAGTCGTTGTTTTCAAAGAAGAACCGGAAACTCCTGGTCGATCCGTTGGACGACTCCAACCCGATCACGGTGCAAGTATTGGGCATCTGCTCCGCATTGGCCATTACGGTGCAATTGCAGCAAGCGGTCATCATGAGCTTGTCGGTGTTGTTCGTGATGATCGGTGGTAACGTCATCGTCTCCTTGCTTCGAAATATGATTCCGGACCGCATCCGGATCATCGTCCAGCTCGTCGTGGTGGCCTCCCTGGTCATCATTGTTGACCAGGTGTTGAAGGCGTTCCAACCGGACATCTCGGAGAAGCTCTCCGTCTTCGTCGGTTTGATTATCACCAACTGCATCATTATGGGCCGCCTTGAGGCCTTTGCCTTGGGCAACAAGCCGGGTCCATCCTTCTTGGATGCCATCGGAAATGCGATGGGCTACGCTTGGATTCTGCTCGCCGTTTCCATCGTACGTGAAGTCTTCGGAAGCGGCGCCATCTCGTTGCCGGGTATGGGACAAGTCAAGTTCCTGCCGACAGAGTGGTTCATGAGCGAAGGTGGATTTTACGAGAACAACAACTTGATGATTTTGCCTCCGATGGCCCTGATCACCGTAGGCATCATCATCTGGATTCAACGCAGCCGTAACCAGGCCTTAATCGAAGAGAACTAATGGAATACCTCAGCATATTTGTGAAGGGCATCTTCATTGAAAACATGATTTTTGCCTATTTCCTGGGCATGTGTTCGTACCTCGCGGTTTCCAAAACGGTGAAGACTGCGAATGGCCTCGGGCTCGCCGTCATCTTCGTCTTGGGCATCACGGTTCCCATCAACTACTTGTTGGAAAACTACGTACTCAAAGAAGGCGCATTGGCTTGGATTGATCCGGCATATGCCGCCGTAGACTTGAGCTTCTTGAGCTTCATCATGTTCATTGCAGTCATCGCATCAATGGTGCAGCTGGTCGAGATGATCGTCGAGAAATTCGCCCCAGCACTGTACGGAGCATTGGGCATCTTCTTGCCGCTGATTGCGGTGAACTGTTCCATCCTAGGTGGTGCGTTGTTCATGCAAGACCGCCAATACCCCAGCATTGGTGAAGCTACTGTATTTGGATTGGGTTCGGGAGTGGGCTGGTGGTTGGCGATTGTGGCCATTGCCGCGATTCGAGAAAAAATCCGCTACTCTCACGTCCCTGCTCCGTTGAAGGGCTTGGGCATCACGTTTATCATCACGGGACTCATGGGCATCGCGTTCATGAGCTTCATGGGCATTGAAATTTGATTGAGATGACAACGACCATTGTACTGACCATTGTATTCTTCCTGACCGTCATTCTCCTGTTGGTCGGGCTGCTCCTGTTCGCGAAGGCAAAACTGTCTCCGAGTGGTAAAGTGACCATTGTCATCAACGGGGAACAAACCCTTGAGGTTGACGGTGGTAGCACGTTGCTGACCACATTGGGTAACAACGGAGTATTCCTTCCTTCGGCTTGTGGTGGTGGTGGAACGTGTGTTCAGTGTCGCTGCCAAGTCAGCGAGGGTGGAGGGTCCATCTTGCCTACAGAAGAGCCACATTTCTCACGCAAGGAAATCGCTGATAACTGGCGTTTGGGTTGCCAAGTGAAGGTCAAGGAGGACATGGAAATCCAAGTCCCTGAAGAGGTATTCGGCATTAAAAAGTGGGAGTGCGAGGTGGTTTCAAATTACAACGTCGCCTCTTTCATTAAGGAATTTGTCGTTCGCCTGCCCGAAGGCGAGACCTTGGATTTTGAGGCGGGTGGTTACATCCAGGTGGACGTACCTGAAACGGTGGTCAACTACAAAGACATCGACATCACAGCGCACCCTGAGCACCACAAAGACCCGAATACCTTCCAAAGCGAATGGGATAAGTTCGGTTTGTGGGATTTGAAGATGACCAATGAAGAGCCCATCGTGCGCGCGTATTCGATGGCCAATCACCCTGCCGAAGGTAACATCGTGATGTTGAACATCCGAATCGCCACTCCGCCGTGGGATCGAGCCCGCAATGCATGGATGCAGGTGAATCCAGGAATTTGTTCTTCTTACGTGTTCGCACAGAAGCCAGGGGATAGGGTGACCATCTCCGGACCTTACGGAGAGTTCTTCATCAAAGAAACCGAGGCTGAAATGGTGTACATCGGTGGAGGTGCCGGTATGGCCCCTATGCGATCGCATTTGTTCCACTTGTTCCACACCTTGAAAACGGACCGAAAGGTCACCTTCTGGTACGGTGGACGTTCAAAGCGCGAACTGTTCTACTTGGACGATTTCAACAAAATCGCAGCTGAGTTCCCTAATTTCGATTTCCACGTGGTGCTTTCTGAGCCTGCCGAGGAAGACGATTGGAAGGTGAAGAAGGACGTAAACGATGAAGGGGATGGATTCCTCGGTTTCGTGCACAATGCGGTCATCGAGCACCAGCTGTCACACCACGATGCACCGGAGGACATTGAGTTCTACTTCTGTGGGCCGCCGTTGATGAACCAAGCGGTTCTGAAGATGTGCGACGATTGGGGTGTTCCACCCGAAAACGTAAGCTTCGATGATTTTGGAGGCTAATTCCAACTTCAAAACGAACCGACACCCTGTGGCATTTGTGCTGCGGGGTGTTGGCGTTTTAGGGCTCTGTGCTGTGCTGTGCTTTTCGTGCAGGTCCCCGCAGCAGGCATCGTCGGATATCGTGCACCTCGGTGAAACCCAAGGCACGACGTACATGGTCAAATACCACGGGGTAGACTCAGTCCCACAGACCGCCATCGATTCTGTGCTTGAAGCCGTTGACGTGGAGTTCAATTTGTGGCGGCCTGAGTCACGCATCAACGCCATCAACGCCTTTGAACGTTCGGATTCGCTCTTTCAATTTGTGGATGGCACGGGCTTGTGGTCCTCCATTTGGGCTCAAATCCTTGATTTGCATGCTGCCTCGCAAGGCGCATTTGATCCGACCGTTCAACCATTGGTTGAATTGTGGGGGTTTGGATTGACCAAGCGCGCCGAGGTCGCAGACGAGGACGTACAAGCGCTGATGCCGCATGTGGGTTTGTCCTTTGAACGCATCGACTTGAATGAAGTTACGGAGGCGAAGCAATACCGGTTTACAACGGTGCGCAAGCGCGACCCGCAGACCCGGATTGATTTCAATGGCATTGCCCAAGGAATGACCGTGGATTTACTGGCGGAATTGTTGCAATCGCGCGGTGCGTCGGATTTCATGGTAGAAGTGGGTGGTGAGGTTCGCTGCGGAGGAAAGCGGTCAGACGGGGATCCATGGCGCATTGCCAGTGACCGTCCCAGTGAGTCGCAGGACGGGTTGGCTCAACGCGAAATGCAAGCGGTGGTCGGCATTTCTGATGCGGCCATTTGCACCAGTGGCAACTACCGAAAGTTCTATGAAGAGGACGGCATCAAGCGGTCACACACCATCAGCCCTTTCAATGGCTACCCGGTGCAACATAGCTTGCTCAGTGCGACGGTGCATGCCGTAAATGCAAGCACCGCCGATGCGCTCGCCACGGCGTGCATGGTCTGGGGGCCTGAAGAAGGACAACGCTTCATTGAGACGTACCGCGAGACGAATCCGTTCGAACGGGTCGAGGCGTACTTCATCAGCGATGGAGGGGCGGGAGAATGGGAAACTTGGCAGTCCGCGGGCTGGGAAGACATGGTGATTCGGTAAAACGAGCCGTGCTGGTCAAGCGGTTTCTTCGGCTTTGCATTGTTCCTCGGGCCGTGCACCGCAGAGTGAGCAGGCCTCGCCGTCTTTGTTCAGCAGCGGGTTTTGGCTCGCGCAGGTACCGGCAAATTGGCCGTCTTTTTTGACGAGGATTTTGATGGCAATCCCTGCAAACCCAATAGCGAGCAGCGCAATCGCGAGGAGGACAACTTTCCATTCCATGCGGCAAAATTAGGTGGTTCTGTGCGGTTAACCGGTAGGTAGAATCAAGAATCTGCAGGAATTTGCGTAAATTATAGCTGCTTAACCAACAGCATGAAACGCGCAATCGTTCACATTTTGGCAGGAGGTGCAATGGCCCTTTCTACGTCTCTGGCTTCCGGGCAATTGGGTCCGTGCGACTGCCCGCCTGTGGCCGAACGTCCCGTTGTGGAAGTCAGTGATGCCAACGGCTTCGGCACGGGAACGGTGACCTGGTCGTGCGATTCGCTCTACGTGTTGACCGAAACGGTGTTTGTAAACCCCGGTGATGCGTTGACCATCTTGCCCGGAACGATCATCCAAGGCAGAACGGGCATCGTGAGCGACACCTTGACCTTTACGCTGCCGAATGGCAATCCCTCACCACGCCAAGATTACATCTTCAGCCAGGAGGCTGGAAGCTTGGTGGTCAGTGCCGGTGCGACCATTGTGGCTGACGGCACATCCAATTGCCCCATTGTGTTCACCTACGAGGATGACCCCATGGATGGCAGTTCGGGTTACGACGTGACGGGCATGTGGGGCGGACTGATTATATGCGGGGACGGCGCGTTGAACACGTTCGATGGCAACGATGAAGCCGAAGGGGTAGTTGATCCTACCGGGCAAAATCGCCATGTGTATGGAGGAGACGGCACGCTGTATCCTTCGTCGGGTGTACTCCGCTACTTGAGCTTGCGCCATGCGTCCACGTCCCTAGGCATCAGCCAGTTTGAAAACGGATTGGAGACCAATGCATTGACGTTGTGCGGTGTGGGACCGGAGACCACGGTGGAATACATCGAAGCTGTGGCCAGCGGTGATGATGGTGTGCAAATTTTTGGTGGGCTGGTCAATGTGCGGTACCTCGGGCTGGCATTCAATAAGGAAGATGGATTGGAATATGACCAAGGCTGGCAAGGCAATGGGCAGTTCATTTTTTCCATCACCGATGAACTCAATGGCGCCGGTGAGCACGGGGGTGATTACGAAGGCGACGACTATGAAGAATTTGATGTCGACATGACCTTCATGCCGTATTCGAACCCCATGCTGCACAACCAGACGTACATCGGCAAAGGGGCGGCCACAGCCATTCGGATGCACAATGGAGCCGGGGTACGCATGTACAACAGCCTCTTTGCTCATTATGGTTTGGGCATTGACTTCGAGGATGAAGACCCGTGCGACGCGTGGGAATTGTTTCTCTTTGGTGAGACGCAAATTCACAACAACCGGTTCTGGGCCATCGGGGATTCATCGGGCATCGCCGAAATGATCCTGTACAACGAAGGGTTTGTCTTCAATGGCCAAGAGGAAATTGAGGCCCATTTCATCGATAACAACAACTATGCGGCAGATCCACAATTCGATGCGGAATTTGCCTCAGCGGCGGGTCACATCACCGATGCCATCAATTTGGCGCCGTCCGTGGATTCCAATTTCGTGGTAACGCCTGAATATTTGGCGGCAGACCCCTGGTTTACCCCGGTCGATTACATCGGTGCCTTCCATCCGGATGGATCGAATTGGTTGACGTGCTGGACGTACATGGAACAGCTTGGCCTGTTCGGTGAGTGGGTTGACCCCGAAGTAACCGTCGCAGGTTGCACGTATGATTTCGCGTGCAATTACAATCCCGAGGCGACTGTGGACGATGGTTCTTGTGAAGTCACAACGTGCGCAGGATGCACGTGGCCCGAGGCC
>CAXREW010000059.1:0-3068 GCA_964229455.1 Flavobacteriaceae bacterium
TCGCGTGACCGCGACCCACAGATTGGCTACCAACGACCAAGCTACCCGCTAGTTCCCTGTTGGCTTGGCTGCCCACAAACCCGCTGACGCGTCCGCCGTATCGTCCCACGGTCCAGCCACTTTCCAATGTGGCGTACCTGCTGCTCGAAGACCGGAGGCTGTAATATGGTCGGTCGGGATAGCCCCAGGCCAACGGGTGGCTGCGATCGAGTCCAACCGCGTAGATGGAACCGTCGCCAATGCCCATCGCGTAATGCCGTTCTCGCTCTTCGAATGGCTTTTCGCGGTTGGCGATGCGTTCTTCGCTGCTGCGCGCCCGAACACTTTGTTCCAACGCGCTGTCGTTGTAGCGCTCCAATCCCCATCCGGATTCTCCAGAGAAGAGGTTGATGGCCCGCGACAAGGCGACGACCCGTCCGCCGTCCCGCACCCAGTTGCTCAATTCTTCCATCCAGGATTCCGATGCGGATCCGTACCAACCAGAGGGCAGAACCACCACGTCAAAATTGATCCATTCTGAGGGGGAAGAAGACGCTGCATTCAAACGGGTGATGGGGTATTCGAGTTCCCGCTCGAAGTGCCACCAAACTTCACCTGAACCCAAGCTGGATGTTTCATCACCAGTGAGCATCGCCACTCGGGGTGCCTCCACCAACCAGACGTAATCGGATCCCATGTCAGGCCCCTCAATAGCGTGTCCGCCTTCCATGGGGACAATGGCCACGTGCGATTGCGTTCCGATGGTTTGCAGGGTGTTGGCCCAAGACTCACTGGTTTGGTCGCCGCGCAAAACGAATAACGTGCCGCGGGCATAAGATGCACCGGTATGTACAATGGTTTTTGAAGAGGTGCGAACGCGGATGCCTGCTCGGTGCAGTTGGGCCAAGGCATGGGTATAGCCATCTTGATCCGGAGCGATGGCATACCCGTACGAAGATGGAGCCCAGCTTGGCAACGACTGCGCTTGGTACCAATCACCGCCCTGTACAGCTTTTGAGAGCCCAAAGGTTTGCAATCCGTACGCATAGGGCACGCTCCAGGTTGTGATGTCGTAGGTCAAGGAGTCCGTTAAGGCAGGATCGGGATCAAACAGCACATCGAGGATGCGGCTGTGGGTTTGGTAGCTCGAAATGAGCAAATCCCCGGGTTTGACCACCACGTTTCGGTTGGTATTTGCTCCGTATTCCCATGCACTTATCGGGCGCGAGTTAGATGTCGCTCGCTCGCATTTAATTTCGTGTCGTTCCAAAAATTCAGCCAAACGGTCCACGCGGGAGGCATTGGCCGCATCAACGGGGATGTGGTATCCGCCAAATCTCCCTTGGGGTTGGGTGCGATTCGTTTCGTGGAACGCAGCCAACTCGTCCACGAGACGGCCGGCGAGCCGCGCACTGGTTTCGATGGCAGAGAGGCTGGATTCGACGTGGTTGTCAATGCGTTCCCGTAGGCTCAGCAATGTCCCGTCGGCACGTTCGACCAACACACCGGCACGCCCACTTCCGCCCTGTTCATAGGTCATGCCAATGGCACCGTTGTACATCGGGTAGGTGTCCCCGTAACTCGGGTACAGCAAGTCAAACGACTCACGGGTGTAGTACAGTTCACCTCGGGCATCAAATTTGGCTGCCGCAGCACGGCCGATTTCTGCTTGGAATTCACGCTGCCAATCGGTGATGGCTTCGTGGTAAGGTTCCGCTGCCGGGGCGAAGTAATACGGTGAGTTGTAGCCCATCTCGTGGTAATCACAATGCACGTGGGGCATCCACGCATGGTACAAGGCCGATCGTGTTTGCGTCTCCTGCTGTTTTTGCCACGCCCAATCCCGGTTCAAGTCGAACAGGTAGTGGTTCGGACGTCCACCCGGCCAAGGCTCGTCGTGTTCCCTGCCGTTGGGGTCCGCATTGGGTGGGAAGCTGGCCTGTTGGTTGAACCAAACCGCATACCGGTCGTGTCCGTCGGGATTGAGGCAGGGATCCACCAACACCACGAGGCGCTTCATCATGGGATCACCGGCGGCACATTTTTCGGCTAGCGCATGCATCACTTCCAACGCCGCCTCGGTGCACACGGCTTCATTGCCGTGCACGTTGTAGCTCATCCACACCACCGCCAATTCGTCAAACTCAGCATCACCCGTTCCCCCGTGCACGCGGTCTAGGTGCTGAAGCCGGATGTCTTCCAGCTGTTCGAGGTTGTCTGGATGCGTAAAGACGACGACCTGCAGAGGACGCTGCTCATAGGTCGAACCGTACTCGACATAGGAGGCGCCTGCTTGTGTGCCTACATGCTTGGAGAAGTCTGTGACTTCGTGGTGAAGGCTGAAGCGATCTCCCAGGGTGAATCCGAGGAAATCACTGGGGTGCTGCAGGGCTTCTTGAGCACGAAGTGTACCCGATGCGAAGGCAAATAGAGCGAACAGCAAGAGTGCGCTGTGCGCGCAGGCGCGTGATAAATTTGGCATGCTCTAAAAGTACGCCAAATCCCTTCCTCTAAAATAACGAATTATCGCTTTGCGAAATCCACAATGGTCGCGTCCATTGGGCCCACGCCACTGCGCAAAGACGCTACCAATCGTCCTTCTTCGTCGACCAAGAATTTGTGGAAGTTCCAAGCTACTTTGTGGTCTTCAACACCGTTGCGTGCCTTTTCGCTGAGCCATTGATAAACCGGGTGGGCATCGGGGCCCTTGACATCGACTTTTTCCATCATTTGGAAGCTCACGCTGTAATTCTTCTCACAGAACGTGGCAATTTCACCTGAAGACCCGGGCTCTTGGCGACCGAATTGGTTGCAGGGGAAGCCGAGGATGACGAAGTCGTCACCGCCGTATTGCTTATTCAACTGCTCTAAGTCCGCGTATTGAGGTGTAAAGCCGCAGCGAGAAGCCGTGTTGACGATGAGCACACGCTTGCCTTTGAGTTGGTCAAAATCGTAGGGAGCGCCTTCCAACGTGGTGGCGCTGAGGTCATGAAAATTTTCCATGGCAGGTTGAGGGGCGTAAGTGGCTGAGCTTTTGTACAATTTCCAGGCACTCAGTCCGATGGAGATCGGAAGAGCACACGTCTGAA
>CAXREW010000060.1:0-2862 GCA_964229455.1 Flavobacteriaceae bacterium
CAGCATCGGTCATGCACTCATTTCTGAAGCCTTGTATGCCGGGTTGGAACACACTGTAAAGACCTACCTCGCCTGTTTGGACATCCCCAGCCCATGATGCCCGATTGCCTTGAACTCTTCAGCCGAGAATTGGGCGAAGAAAACGCCCCTAACCTCGTGATCCTCCACGGCCTGCTCGGCACTTCGGACAACTGGCAAACCTTGGGCAAACGGTTTGCGGAAACCCACCGGGTGCACCTCATCGATCAGCGCAACCACGGCCGGAGTCCCCACCACCCTGTACACAGCTACGAAGCGATGGCGGAGGACGTGTTGCACTACCTCGATGAACGCAACATCCAACGCGCGAGCATCATCGGCCACAGCATGGGCGGCAAGACGGCCTTGGTGTTTGCCCACCGCTATCCCGACCGCGTGCAAAAACTCGTCATCGCCGACATGGCCGCGCGCGCCTACGCGCCGCACCATGGACCCATCTTCGACGCCTTGCTTTCGGCGCCAATTGAGGGGGCGGAGAGCCGTTCCGTTGTCGAGGGCCATTTGATGAGTCAGCTGGACGACGTTGGCGTGGTGGCTTTCTTGATGAAGAACCTGCGCCGTGAAAAATCTGGGGGATTCACGTGGCGGCCGCACCTTGCCGTATTGGCTCCAGCGATTGGCGCGGTAGTAGACGAGGTGCCACTGGGCATGAACACCTTGCCCACGCTCGCCATTTACGGGGGGAAATCGAATTATGTGAATGCCGATGACCTCGACCAATTCCAATCGGCGTGCATGCAGTTTCAGTCCCATGAAATCGAGGGCGCCGGCCATTGGCTTCACGCGAGCCATCCAGACGAATTCTTTGACGAAGTGGAAGACTTTCTGGGCGCCTAATGCTTATTGAATGCTCGTGTCTTTGAGCCACTTGCGGTAGGCATCGAACAAGGTGGTTTGCGCTACAAATCCGATGTACCGTTCTTGGTCCACAACGGGAAGGAATACCGCGTTGGTGCGTTCAAAAGCACGCATAACGTGTTCCATTTTGCCGGTGGCTTCTACCGTTGCTTCCGGCAAAACCATCAACTCGTGCACCTTGAGCTTGTTGTACAAAGCCTGGTCAAACATCACCTCGCGCACATCCTGCAAGTCCACCACACCGAGCAAGTGACGGTGGCGATCGAGCACCGGGAACAAGTTGCGTGAACTTCGCTCAATGATGGGGATCAGTTGGCCCAAGGTCCAATGCGGATTCAGGACTTCAAAATCGGACACGACCATTTCGTCCAATTTCATCAGGGTGAGGACCGACTGGTCCTTGTCGTGTGTCAAGAGCTCCCCGCGTTCAGCCAACTCTCGGGTGTAAACGCTGTTGCGCATCCACCACTTTGACAGCTGAAAACTGATGCCCGAGGTCAACATGACCGGCACGAACAACGCATAGCCCCCACTGACTTCCGCTGCCAGCAAAATAGCCGTCAACGGGGCGTGCAGCACCCCCGCCAACAACCCGGCTATCCCTGCGAGCACTGCATTGCCGATGGGCATGGACCACATGGGGCCCATCCATCCCGAAACCACTGCGAATTGGTACCCGAGTAACCCTCCACAAAAAATCGCAGGCGCGAAAACCCCGGCAACGCCACCCGCGCTCAATGTCACCCCAGTAAGGATGGGTTTGAGTGCCCACGCGAGCATCAAAAAACCTACCAAGGTCCAGCCTTCAGGATCAATGCGCCGCATCGACATGTCCGAGGCCAGGATCTCCGCATGCCCTTTGAAAAGCGCATTGACGACTTCATACCCCTCTCCATACAGCGACGGAAAAAGCAAAATGGCCCCACCAATGACCGCTCCTCCCACCCAAATCCGCAGCCGGCTGGAGGGAAGCCAATTCACTGCGGCACTTGCCCCGAGGTACAAGCGTGAAAAAACCACTGAGCCGGCACCGCACAACGTCCCCAACAGCACGTACAGCGGCAAGTTGGCCATGCGGAATGAGTCCAGGTCTGGAGGGGTCAGAATGTTGCCATCCCCCATAAGCGCGGTCGCCGTGATGAGCGCCGTCAAAGAGGCAAGCAACAGCGGAACCAATGAAGAAGCCGTAAGGTCAATCATGATGACTTCCACGGCGAATATGATGGCGGCGACGGGGGCTTTGAAGAGAGCCGCCAGCGAAGCAGACGCGGCACAGCCAATCAACAGCAGTCGGCGGTTGAAGGTGCGTTTTGTCTGCCTGCCAATCTCGGAGCCAATGGCTGCTGCCGACTGCAACGAAGGGCCTTCCAAACCACCTGAACCCCCGAGTCCGACCGAAAGGGAACTCGTAATCAACGGAGCGAACATCCACGTGCGCTTGATGCGGCCGTGGCGCTGAGACAGCGCGTGAAGGATGCTAGGGACGCCTGGCCCGGGGTGTTCTCCGCGCAGCCAGTTTTTTACCACCCATCGCGTAGCCAACAGTCCGATCAAAGGACCGATGCCCAACCACCAACTCCAGGCCGACCATTCCGCAAAACCCGACATGCCATCGTGCAGTCCTCCCACCACACGCTTCAATATGACAGCAAACAAACCGGCTGCCAATCCAGTGAGGACCGCCCAGCCCAACAGGGCGCGATCAGAGGATTTCCAATCCGAATCCACTGCGTTCACAATCCACTTTCGAAGTCGCCTCCTCATGCGACAAATTTCATTAGAATCATCGGTAAAGAGCTACCTTCGCCGAGAAATTGATTAACACGGTATGGCACAGCACCGCATCCTCGTCCCTATGGACTTCACTCCTGTGAGTGACATTGCCCTCGAACACGCCATTGTCGTCGGGAAGGCGTTTCAAAGTGAAATCATGTTGCTTCACATCATTGGCTCCAAGAAGGAGAT
>CAXREW010000061.1:0-2111 GCA_964229455.1 Flavobacteriaceae bacterium
TGTGCGGACGAGGAAGACTTCGATACGTCTACCACGGCGCGCACCAACCTCAACGCGGCAGATTGGCTCGGGTCGCTTTTTCCAAACCGGAAAGTCCGCATCTTCGAATTTCAGAAATCGGACCGCGATCCTCAACGGAACGCCTTGCACTTGGACTGCTGCCTAGCCCCCTTGGGCATGGGGCATGTACTGGTGCATTCTGCAGGATTCAAACGCCCGGAACAATTGCAAAACTTACTTCGTCAGTATGACGCCTCGAAGGTTTGTGAGGTCTCAGCCGAAGAAATGGAGCACATGCAATGCAACGTGTTCAGCATCGCACCCAACACCGTGGTGTCCGACAAGCGTTTCGAACGGACCAATGCCATCCTCAAAAATTGGGGCTATCAGGTCATCGAAGTCGACCTTCAAGAAACTTCGAAAATGGGCGGATTGCTCCGGTGCGCCACCCTCCCACTCCGCAGAACTCCAATCACACGATGAGGCAATCAACATCCAGTGTATTCATGGTTCGCCCGCACTCCTTTCGGAAAAACGAGGAGACGGCTACCAACAACCACTACCAACGTGACCTTGCTGAAGCCTCACCTGAGGAGATCGTTGAACGGGCGCAGGGCGAATTCGATGGATTGGTGGAGCAATTGGAAGCAGCAGGAGTTAACGTAGTTGTCTTCGACGAAGCAGAGCCCCACGCAACACCGGACGCCTTGTTCCCGAACAATTGGATTTCGACGCACGCTGATGGGACCGTTGCACTGTATCCGATGTTCGCACCCAACCGCCGAGCGGAGCGCCGAGAAGATGTTCTACTGGTGTTGGAACATCAATTTGGATTTGATGTCCGTCAGATCATCGATTTCACCGAGTTTGAATCCCATGGGAAATTCTTGGAGGGCACAGGAAGCATCGTACTCGACCGTATCAACCGTAAGGCTTACGCCGCACTGAGCGACCGCACCGATGCACGGGCTTTGGAGCACTTTTGTGACCAGCTGGACTTCGAATCCGTCGCCTTTGAAGCCTTTCAAACCGTTGATAACAAACGACTTAACATTTATCACACGAATGTCATGATGAGCATTGGGAGCGGGTACGCGGTGGTGTGCTTAGACTGCATCGATTCCGAAAAAGAACGGCAACTTATTCAAGAATCGATTGCACAGGATGGCCTCACGCTCATCCCAATCACCGAAGAGCAAGTGAATCAATTCGCCGGGAACATGCTCGAACTCCAAGGAGCCGATGGCCCCGTTTTGGTCATGAGCGAATGTGCGTTCAAATCCTTACAATCGGATCAGATTTCCGAACTCCAACGATACACCACCGTGCTTCACGCCCCACTGCCCACCATTGAAACATGCGGAGGCGGCAGCGCTCGGTGCATGATCGCTGAAATCCACTTACCCAAGCAAAACGCCTAATCCATGGAAGCATTGGACCAACGCATCGCGCAGTCGACCGTCAACGCCTGCGAAGCGTGCTTCGGAGCACAAATCGAAGCCGAACACGTTCAGCTTCAGCAGACACGAAAGGAATTTGAGGGAGACCGCACCGTGGTTGTATTTCCGCTCACGCGCCATTCCAAGAAATCACCAGAAGACACAGGCACCGCTCTTGGAGAATGGCTGGTCGCTCACGATGAGCTCATCGCCGCCTACCAAGTCGTCAAGGGATTCCTGAACTTGACCATCGTTCCGGATTATTGGACGGAACAATTGCTGGAGATTCATTCCCAAGAGGCCTTTGGCATACAAGCAACAGGAAGCAAGTCCAAGGTGATGGTGGAGTATTCCTCCCCCAACACCAACAAGCCATTGCACCTCGGTCACTTGCGAAATAACTTCCTTGGCTACAGCGTCGCACGCATCCTCGAGGCGGCAGGACACGAGGTCATCAAAGTCAAGATCATCAACGACCGCGGCATCCACATCTGCAAGTCCATGGTCGCTTGGCAAAAATTCGGGAATGGCGAGACCCCTTCATCATCAGGCTTAAAGGGCGACAAACTAGTCGGCAAATACTACGTGGCCTTCGATCGCGCTTATAAAGAAGAGGCAGCAGAACTCGTGGCTGGTGGAATGACCGATGAAGAAGCCAACAAGCAAGCTCCC